>JBMFNW010000055.1:256-515 GCA_049969975.1 Candidatus Nanoarchaeia archaeon | reverse complement strand
ATATTTAAATCAAAACATCACACTAAATAATATTTGCTTTACTCCTCTGAGTTTTCTTGAAGAAATTGACAAAGCAGAAAAAGGAGATGTTATAGTTTGGGATGAAGCTGCAGTAGCAGGCAGCAGAAACGCAATGAGCATTGTGAATAAAATTCTCTATGCTGTTGCTGCAGAAGTTAGACAAAAAAATCTATTTATTATTTTAGTTTTACCAACTTTTTTCGAATTGGAAAAATATTTTGCGGTTCATAGAAGCAAA
>JBMFNW010000055.1:0-246 GCA_049969975.1 Candidatus Nanoarchaeia archaeon | reverse complement strand
GTGGATACATTGCGGTTTACAATTATCAAAAAAAGAAATTTTTATATCTAAATGGAAGAAAAAATTATAACTACGCATTAGTCAAGCCAATTGTTTTCAGCCGCTTTTGGCCAGAAATTCCATTCAACAGAGAAGAATACAAAACAAAAAAAGCAAAAGCATTCAAAGCGAGATTAAGCGTTGCAATTCAGCAGATGCGGGCAGTGCAGGGCGATTTAAGTGATGATTTTGAAAGAATAAAAAATC
>JBMFNW010000054.1:0-560 GCA_049969975.1 Candidatus Nanoarchaeia archaeon | reverse complement strand
GACGATGCTGGGAAAAAGGGTGTTAGCGAAACTCGTTGGTTTGAAATCATCCAAAATCAGCCTCCAGAGGTAATATTATATGGGCCAGCCAACAACACACAATTCACCACTCAAAATATTAATTTCACCTTTAAAGCAATTGATGATTTAAGCTCAACTCTAAACTGTTCAATTTATTTAGACAATGCTCTAAATCAAACAAATCCATCAACTCAAAACAACACACTAACAAATTTCTCAATTTCAGGCATTAGCTATGGAAGCCATAACTGGTATATTAACTGCTCTGATGGTAAGCGTTGGAACATCTCTGAAACAAGAAACTTTGTCATAAGTCAGCAAATCCAAAATCAGCCTCCGAAGGTAACATTAAATGCGCCTGCTAATAATACAGAATTTATTGCTGTAAATGGATATGCTAATGTAACATTCAACTTTACAGCAACAGACGATAACTGGCAATACTTTAGTTGCAGTATTTACTTAGATGAAAGGATAAACCAAACCAATGAGTCTGTAAAAAATAGCACCACAACTTTATTCAAAATTAATGGAATAGC
>JBMFNW010000053.1:0-577 GCA_049969975.1 Candidatus Nanoarchaeia archaeon | reverse complement strand
CATTAGTCTGATTTTAACTTGAGTATTTTGAAAAAGAAGGTTTTAATGAAATAGTATTTCAATCCTACATTAGTCTGATTTTAACCTTGCAATTCCGCAGAATGCAGAAAATGAATTAAGAAAATTTCAATCCTACATTAGTCTGATTTTAACAAGTGGATAAAGGCTATGATGCATTTACGGAAAACAGATTTCAATCCTACATTAGTCTGATTTTAACCTTGCGCCCGTGCTAATGTCAGCATTTGTTGCAGTTGAATTTCAATCCTACATTAGTCTGATTTTAACCGTTTGCTATAACTTGTATTCTTCGAACAATTGTGAAATTTCAATCCTACATTAGTCTGATTTTAACGAATGACAGATGTCAGATTAGTGACAGATTGACAGATGTATTTCAATCCTACATTAGTCTGATTTTAACAAAAGCGAATAGCCGCTTAATGTAGTGTTGCTTACGGCCCAATTTCAATCCTACATTAGTCTGATTTTAACGCAATAGCAATTGGTGCACTGGTAATTGCCCAGTTCAATTTCAATCCTACATTAGTCTGATTTTAACAAGCTAGTGAAGATG
>JBMFNW010000052.1:0-589 GCA_049969975.1 Candidatus Nanoarchaeia archaeon | reverse complement strand
GTAGGATTGAAATTTATAACCGCATTAGTCCTGCTCTTACCGCTTGCCAGGTTAAAATCAGACTAATGTAGGATTGAAATCCAACCTTCGACAGCATCATAATCGCAACACGAATTTATGTGTTAAAATCAGACTAATGTAGGATTGAAATGTGGTCCTGCCTGCCCAGTTAGATTGAAATAATGTAGTTAAAATCAGACTAATGTAGGATTGAAATTGTGTCGCCATTCTACTTGCTGCCCTGCCACAGCTTTTATGTTAAAATCAGACTAATGTAGGATTGAAATACTGATGCGATGTTATTAGTGCCAATTGTAAAAGGCAGTGTTAAAATCAGACTAATGTAGGATTGAAATTCGCAACATGCCAGCCCGAAGCTATACCAAAACAGCTCAGTTAAAATCAGACTAATGTAGGATTGAAATTTTTGTCCTAGTTGAGTTATTGCATAGTTTGCACTTTGTTAAAATCAGACTAATGTAGGATTGAAATCTACAAAATCTGCATCCACCCATCTTCACTAGCTTGTTAAAATCAGACTAATGTAGGATTGAAATCTACAAAATCTGCATCCACCCATCTTCACTAG
>JBMFNW010000051.1:0-634 GCA_049969975.1 Candidatus Nanoarchaeia archaeon | reverse complement strand
TCTATAGATGTGTAAATGAAAGGCAAACCTTCTTCGTTAAAATCAGACTAATGTAGGATTGAAATGACTTGACAATCTCTTGATATTTTTTTTCTCTTTCCATGTTAAAATCAGGTTAAAATCAGACTAATGTAGGATTGAAATCTATTTCTTTTCCACCATTTACCTGCTAACAATACTGCCTTGTTAAAATCAGACTAATGTAGGATTGAAATATCAAGATATTTTGGAAATGAGTGGTTTGTTTGTAAGAAGTTAAAATCAGACTAATGTAGGATTGAAATATTCAACCCTTCTCGATTCTTTCTTCATTTTTTCTGCTTGTTAAAATCAGACTAATGTAGGATTGAAATGAAATGGTTTATAGCTTGTTTTTGAGCATAATAACAAGGTTAAAATCAGACTAATGTAGGATTGAAATTCAGTTCTTATTGGATTTGATTGCTCTGGCAAAGCTTTGTTAAAATCAGACTAATGTAGGATTGAAATTATATTAATCAGAGAAAATGAGTGATATTCATATCTGGGGTTAAAATCAGACTAATGTAGGATTGAAATTATGTAGAGAGCAGGATAAGGTAGGGCGTGGTATTGTTAAAATCAGACTAATGTAGGATTGAAATTTTTTTCTTTT
>JBMFNW010000050.1:0-643 GCA_049969975.1 Candidatus Nanoarchaeia archaeon | reverse complement strand
AATGGAGTTTACGTTGGCGAATTTCAATCCTACATTAGTCTGATTTTAACAGTACTTAAAGCAATTAGAACCATCACAGCGCTATGATTTCAATCCTACATTAGTCTGATTTTAACTTGGATAAAAAAACGCGAGCGTGCCATCAGCTGTTGAATTTCAATCCTACATTAGTCTGATTTTAACCTGAATGGAATTTCCGACCAAAAGCGGCTGAAAACAATATTTCAATCCTACATTAGTCTGATTTTAACTAGGTTTTGATAAAAATATTAATGAATGGTTATTAACAAATTTCAATCCTACATTAGTCTGATTTTAACACAATAGTTTTGACATAGTCGTGAATAAGTTGAACGAAATTTCAATCCTACATTAGTCTGATTTTAACAACCATCCAAATAAAATATCTAAAATAAATATGTCTATTTCAATCCTACATTAGTCTGATTTTAACATAACAACCTTAATAAATAGTACCGATGTTTTAAAGTAATTTCAATCCTACATTAGTCTGATTTTAACACTGGTTACAGCTGCGAGAAAGTTTATTTCGATACTATTTCAATCCTACATTAGTCTGATTTTAACTATGATTTACCCAATAATCAGTACGGGTTACATAACCATTATTTCAATCCTACAT
>JBMFNW010000049.1:0-647 GCA_049969975.1 Candidatus Nanoarchaeia archaeon | reverse complement strand
TCTTTCTGTGTGTTTGAAGTTAAAATCAGGTTAAAATCAGACTAATGTAGGATTGAAATTATAATAGTCTTCTTTGTCAATTTTAGCCTCCATTTTCGAGTTAAAATCAGACTAATGTAGGATTGAAATGTCGGAGATAGAACTTATACAAAGCACATGCACTCCAGTTAAAATCAGACTAATGTAGGATTGAAATTTAGAAATTGAACCAGACTTAGAAGAAAAAGATTTGAAGTTAAAATCAGACTAATGTAGGATTGAAATTCTTTTTGCAATAATTTTTTTAGTTCATCTTCAAGCTTTGTTAAAATCAGACTAATGTAGGATTGAAATATATGCTGTTTTCTCTGTTTTCGTAAAGCATTCTGTAAGTTAAAATCAGACTAATGTAGGATTGAAATAAGAGATAAGTTTAGAAAAAATTACGAAATAGTCATAGAAAAAAGTTAAAATCAGACTAATGTAGGATTGAAATTAACCAAATCGATACTTTTGCTGTGCTGGAATAACATACTGTTAAAATCAGACTAATGTAGGATTGAAATAATATTTTCTCTGGTTTCAATTCTGGTTTTTTCCAAAACTCTTCAAGATATATTTCAGGTTAAAATCAGACTAATGTAGGATTGAAATTTTTATTTTGGTTC
>JBMFNW010000048.1:0-647 GCA_049969975.1 Candidatus Nanoarchaeia archaeon | reverse complement strand
CAAGGGGTGCGGGGACCTGGCAAACCGCAAGGTTTGCTGGCACTTTTTGCGATAGCAAAATTGTGCCGCTGGGTCCCTGCCTCGCATTATTCGGTCGCAAGGGGTGCGGGGACCGCTGGGTCCCTGCTCCATACTCTTCGGTTGCAAGGGGTGCGGGGACCGCTGGGTCCCTGCTTTGAACCACCGACCTCCGGGTGACTTAAACTTTTTACAGGTTTCAGAAAAGTTTTATGAGCCCGGCGGGCACTCCAGGCTGCCCTACCCCGCTGATAACTTTTAAATAATAAGAATTTAAAAAGATATGGTGGTTTTCTGAGGGGTATTCTCTCATTTCTGTTGGTGATGCTGCTTGCAGAAACTGTTGTTTTAGTTTATTCAGAGTTGATTAGTGAATATAATAAAACATATTATATAGATGAACAGGTGCTTAAACTCCAAGACATATACTTTGAAAAGATTAAAGTAAAGCGAGAGGTACAGAACATACTTAACTCTGATATTCCTGGTGATAATCCATATGATAGAATTGAGCGTATTGCAAAAAAGCTTGAACAATATGAGCCAGTTGCAGAAAACAATGAAAATTACCGTGTGGACATTTGGTGCGGTTATGTTGATTCCCAAATGCTGAAAGCAATGCTTGATAG
>JBMFNW010000047.1:0-712 GCA_049969975.1 Candidatus Nanoarchaeia archaeon | reverse complement strand
AGTTCTTCTTTTTCCTCTATAGGGTCGCCCTGTCTCCGACTCAGTGGAAACCTGCCCTCATTAACGAGGGATTGCGACGGATAGTGGCCGTAACATTCTAATTCTATCTCAAATCCCAGTGGAAACCTGCCCTCATTAACGAGGGATTGCGACTCTTCCTTATCAAGAACGGCCCCTTCGGGCAAATGTGTGGAAACCTGCCCTCATTAACGAGGGATTGCGACAAAAATAAAACTCGGTTTTTCTGCCAGAATATGCTCTCTACCTTGTGGAAACCTGCCCTCATTAACGAGGGATTGGAAGGTAGGGGGAGGGATTGGAAGGTAGGGGGGAGGATAGAGAATCCATCGTACAAAGCTGAATGCTCTTTGAATATATTAAGGTTAAGAAGTGAAGTGACAAACCAAAAAACTAATACACTTGCAGAATAATGTTTCTTTAACATAGATAAAAAAAACAATACGCTGAAGCTCTCAAAAAAGCGGATGAAATTAAAAAAATAGAGCAGATTTTGTTGCTAAAATGTGTAGAGAATTAGGGAAAGAATTAAATCAACAGAACAAAAGACAAATCAGTTATTTTTGAAAAAAGTTCACTCACTATAGAGTCTTTGATTGTTGGCTAAAGCTATCCATCCTTTTACTGTACGATATACTATCCATATTACTATGATAATTAATAGTATTATAGGAATAATTATGGTAAAGAAAAG
>JBMFNW010000046.1:0-775 GCA_049969975.1 Candidatus Nanoarchaeia archaeon | reverse complement strand
GTACAATTTCAATCCTACATTAGTCTGATTTTAACACAATAACAAGCATTAACGGTCAGAATCTAACTTTAAAATTTCAATCCTACATTAGTCTGATTTTAACTGAAGACTTGGGGAAGTTAAGCATTAATGACGCAATAAATTTCAATCCTACATTAGTCTGATTTTAACCAAAGAGGTCGAGGTGTTCGATATTGATGTAAAACTACCAAGATTTCAATCCTACATTAGTCTGATTTTAACCCGAGGCGCAATACAAACTGCTTTTAAAGAACGGAAAAATTAATTTCAATCCTACATTAGTCTGATTTTAACCATTCAAACGAAGATGAAGATGATGAAGAATGATGCTATTTCAATCCTACATTAGTCTGATTTTAACGCAAAGGCAAAAAACTTAAACCTGTCTGAATTTTTCATTTCAATCCTACATTAGTCTGATTTTAACTAGCAAACCAGGTACAAGCAAAATTAATGAAGCTAAATTTCAATCCTACATTAGTCTGATTTTAACTTGTACGCGGTATAGCCCGCGGGAATTTTAGAAGGATTTCAATCCTACATTAGTCTGATTTTAACGCAGAATGTAATGGGGAAAATGAAAAAAGTTATATATGATTTCAATCCTACATTAGTCTGATTTTAACATAAACAGCAACTTTACTTGTCCATCTGTTTCCAGCATTTCAATCCTACATTAGTCTGATTTTAACAAGTTGGAATTTTGATAAAGTAGTTGAAGCATTCAAAAATTTCAATCCTACATTAGTCTGAT
>JBMFNW010000045.1:0-827 GCA_049969975.1 Candidatus Nanoarchaeia archaeon | reverse complement strand
ATAAATGAGGTTTGGATAGCAACTGGGAAAATAGATATTGGAAAGTGGGAAGAGCTTAATCCACAAAACGATACTTTTGTGGAGGAAAGGGGAGAAGTTTCAGAGGTTTCAGAAGTTTCAGAACCACTTTCACAAGAGACTGATAATCAATTTCTTTACGAAGTTTTTGAGGGGAACATCTCATTTTATCCTAATATGTTGAAAGCAAGGAGAGAAATGCAAGAAGATAGGAATACTCTTGCTTTCACTACTAAAGAACTGGAAGCTCTTAAACATCTAAAAAACGAAGATAAAGATTATGTCAATAAAATACTCATGATAAAAAAAATATTTCAGGGAACAATTGTTTGTCCTTGATATGATAAAATTTCAATAATTGCAAGAGAATTTCAAACGAAAGGAGGTGAGAAAAGGTGAGGACAATGGAAAGAGGGACAAAGAGAGAGATAAGGGAATTTGCAAAAGAATTGTATCTAACCCCTGACGAGGGGGGTAATCACAAATTCTCTATTAGTGAGATTGCGTTAAAAATAAAAGAGGTTTTTGGGAAAGGAGTAAGCTGGCGAACAATTTACAATTGGGTTACAAAGTATAAATGGAACGAGGAGTGGAATCAGATTGTTGCAGAACTAACTGCGACTGCACTAAGGGCATACAAAGAGAATGAGGCAAAAGATGAGAAAGAGAGAGAGCAAATAAGAGAAATACTCAAGAATTTGTGGATAGAAAACTTTAAGATGATGCAAGAACTTAAAAAGGTTGCCTATCAAACTTTGATGAAAGAAATGAACAACACTGCTATTGCTCTCTTGAGGCTTATCTTTGAG
>JBMFNW010000044.1:0-1051 GCA_049969975.1 Candidatus Nanoarchaeia archaeon | reverse complement strand
TATCGATTGTTTGATTATATTTGTAAACATTTCAATCCTACATTAGTCTGATTTTAACGTTGTTGCCATTTTAGCTTGCCTGCTTTAGCAAAAATAATTTCAATCCTACATTAGTCTGATTTTAACATCGGCGCGTGTACGGAGGAACTGGCCACAAGAAATATTTCAATCCTACATTAGTCTGATTTTAACTAGGATTAAAGCTGATTTTAACCGGGCAGGCAGGACCGCATTTCAATCCTACATTAGTCTGATTTTAACGGAAGAAGAAAAAAAAGAGAAAAAAGTTAGGCAAACAACAATTTCAATCCTACATTAGTCTGATTTTAACTTTTCAACTTCTAAAGTTATGTTTTTTGAATTTCCGCTATTTCAATCCTACATTAGTCTGATTTTAACGCAGGCGGGCAGTTATTTATAAAATAGCTTTTACAAAATTTCAATCCTACATTAGTCTGATTTTAACTAACAATGCCAGCAGATGCCACCATTACATGCAGGTTTTGATTTCAATCCTACATTAGTCTGATTTTAACGCGTTAGCTGTCCAGACCTGCCCAATCGACAGCCTTGCGGATTTCAATCCTACATTAGTCTGATTTTAACCAAGGCTGATGCCAGCAGATGCAACTATTACCTGTAAATTTTGATTTCAATCCTACATTAGTCTGATTTTAACCCGCACCGCGACAGTGGTGCTCTCTCCCTTTTTTCATTTTCTTTAATTAAATATTTTTCGTAAAGTTATAAAAAGCTTAAGTATTTATAAAACTTCACGGAAAGTTTAATATATGATGTGTTTGAAAATTTAAATATGAGAATACTTTTAAATTTAAAAACTACAAAAAACTTTTCTTACGATAAAAATTATTTTCATAAGCTTGAAGGTTTTGTTTATTCTTTTTTAAAAGACACACCACTTTCAATTCTACACGATAAAAAAAGTTATAAGTTTTTTTGTTTTTCTAATATTTTTCCTCTTCCAAAAGAAAATTTAGAAATTAAATCAGAAGAAATTAAAAACCTAATAATTTCAAGTCCAAGCTCGCTT
>JBMFNW010000043.1:0-1434 GCA_049969975.1 Candidatus Nanoarchaeia archaeon | reverse complement strand
ACTTTAGCGAAGAAGAAATTGTTTACAACAATCTTCAAATCCCAATTATTGTAGGTTTATAAGTAGTGGGTAGATTGTCTGGTTTTAAATATAGAGATGTTGTAAAAAGATTAAAAAAGTTTGGTTTTGAGTTTGCAAGACAGGCAGCTGGCAGTCACGAAATCTGGTATAATCCAAAAACAAACAAATATACAACAATTCCAAATCATCCAGGAGATATCCCTGAAGGCACTTTAAAAGCTATACTTAAACAGGCTGATGTAAAAATTGAAGAGTTTATAGAAAGTTGAAATTACGCTTTATACAAAAATGTGAATTTAGAGACATTTTCATTCAGGTTTGACACAAAATATTGAACGGCCAAAATGGCCCACAAAAAAGTCTCCAAGCCCTATTTATATAAACCCCTTTTCCTTCAATATCCACTTTGCTTCTTGAGCGCTTATTCTTAGGTAGATTGCAGTGGTAGTTAATGAAGAGTGTCCCAGTAGGTCTTGTACAACTGTTACAGGAACTCCTGCTTTTAGTAAATCTATAGCTCTTGTATGTCTTAGAATATGTGGGTGAGAGATATCTTTTGGCAGGCCTGCCTTTTGAGCAAGCTCATAGAATTTTTTTCTAAAATTACTATCTTTCAATCCTTTAAACACTGTGCCTTTTGTATCTGGAAACTGAGCTATAAATGTAGCCACTTCACTTATTATGTTTGCAGGCAAAGGCACTATACGGAATGTCTTTTTCTTTTGCTTTAGAGTAATAAGCTTTACTTCTGAGTTTCTAAAATCTATATCAGTATTGTCGTCTATGCTTAATACTTCATTTAGTCTTGCTCCGGTATGTTTTAAAAACAAAAAAGCAATCCAGTATCTGCCACGTTTTTTACGATAGTTTTTATCCGACTTATCATAATAGTCCATAAACTCTTGAGTTATAGCGTTTAGCTGATCCTCGCTTAAGTATGCTATTTTTGTGTTCTTGTATGCTAAAGGCATACTGCTTGAATGCTTTATTAGAGCCATTCTACACTCCTTTTGGTTTACTTACATATTACTAATTAGCATAAATGGTTTTAAAAAGCAAAACAAACAGCGTCTCTTTAAAGATTAATGCTATTTAAAAAAAGCTAAAAGTCTAAAAACCATTGACAAAAAGCAAAAAATACAATAGTTTTTTATTTTAATAAAATCTTGTTACATTTTAAAAACTTTTTAAAGGAGAAAAGCTTATGACAAAAAATGAATTTGTAAAAGTCCTCTCAAAAAAAGCCAACTTGCCTCAAGAGCAAACTAAAGCACTGCTAAATGCTACGCTTGAATCAATTGTGGAAGTTGTAAAATCTGGTGAAAAACTCTTATTTAGCGACTTTGGAACATTTTATATCTCAAACAGAGCTCAAAGAAAAGGAAGAAACCCTCAAACTGGAAAACCAATCAC
>JBMFNW010000042.1:0-1602 GCA_049969975.1 Candidatus Nanoarchaeia archaeon | reverse complement strand
GGTTCCCAATTGCAACTATATCGGTTTTCTTTCTAAATTTTTTATATTTTGAACTCTGGTTTGACAAGAACTCCTTTATAAGCAAATTATTTTTCGTAGGCAGCTTATTTGAACTTTAGCGATCCTGTATGTTTAAAATAAATCCTGATTGGTTTATTGTATTTTTCACCTAATCTTTTAATTTCTTTCTCTTTTTCTATCCAAAACTCTTTTGACAAATTTCTGTATTTTTCTTCCAATTCTGGAAAGTTTTTTCTTATCGCCTCAAAAATTTCTTTTCTACATGGATTAAGATTTAAATCTTCAAACATAAACAAATCAACAAATGGCGAAACCTCTTCAAAAATCTCTTCCAAATTAGTTAGATATGGAAGAATTGGAGCGACGAAAACATAAGTATAAAATCCTTCTTCTTTCAACTTCTTCAAAGCTTCTAATCTTGCATGTAAACTTGGAGAAAATGGCTCAAACACTTCTTTAACATTTTCATCTAAAGTTGTTATTGTTAGACCTAATTCACAGCTTTTAAATTTTTTAAACAAATCAATATCTCTTAGGATTAAATCAGATTTTGTCAAAACACACAATTTTAAATTTGGATTTAAGTTTTGCAAAACTTTTCTTGTTAATTGATATTTTTTGTCAATTGGTTGATATGCATCTCCGCCAGTGCACAAAATAGCAGTTCCTTTTTTGTCTCTGCTTTCTTTAGCAACCAATTCTGGAGCATTTATTTTTACATCAACAAATTCTCCCCATTTTTCTTTTTGCTTTCTCCATCTGCAAAGAAATTTCAGATAACAATAAATGCATCCATGAGTACAACCACGATAATAATTTATTCCCCAATCTGCATCAGGAATTTTAGTTTTATGTATTACGCTTCTTGCTTTAATTTCATATATTTTAACACACATTTCTAACCACAATTAACTTTGCAGGCAGTTAAGAGCTCTTTCGATGTCTGCTTTTAGCAACATAACAATTTAAAATAAAAATTTTCTTTACTGCTGAAAATTCGAGTTGGAAAGTTATTTTAGGAAACTACATCATAAATAAATACTTCATGATCGTATTTATCTTTTACTTCTTTTTCCAAAAGCTTCCTACATTAGTCTGATTTTAACCACTGAAATTGCAATTCCACCCACAGCTACGATAAGTACTTTCAATCCTACATTAGTCTGATTTTAACGCTGAAAAAGCAACTGGGAAAATACAGATTAGTACAATTTCAATCCTACATTAGTCTGATTTTAACCTAAAATACTTAGAAAGCAGATTATTAAAATTATTAGAATGATTTCAATCCTACATTAGTCTGATTTTAACGCCACTATTGGATGAAGCTAATGAAAAAAGATTTGCCTTTCAATCCTACATTAGTCTGATTTTAACCATCATTAAAACTTTTAATATTTACAAGAGAAAAATTCTTTCAATCCTACATTAGTCTGATTTTAACCTCTTTATGGAAATTTTGGTCAACAAAATAAGCAAAACTTTCAATCCTACATTAGTCTGATTTTAACCAAAAAGCAAGCGATGGAGAGAGGATAATAGGAAAACTTTCAATCCTACATTAGTCTGATTTTAACCCAT
>JBMFNW010000041.1:0-1644 GCA_049969975.1 Candidatus Nanoarchaeia archaeon | reverse complement strand
GGTAAATATAGAGTTTGATATACTTGGTAAATACGTTGCTAAAATTATGGGCAAATGGCAAAACTCCGACGAAAAGCTGAAAAATCTGTTAGAAAACTGGTAAAGGTAAAATTTTTTCATAGGTTAAATCCTCTCTCACCATGAACTGCTTCATCAAGTCCCATAGTTTCCTCTTCCTCTGCAACTCTGGACCCTTTTGTTATAAAGGATACTATGTAAAATAAAACTACCGTAACAAACACTGTGTAAATTATAGCTAAAACAATCCCTTCGAGCTGTATCAAAACTTGAAGAAAATTTCCATATAACACACCTTTTGCTGTTGGATTTACAGATGGATTAGCAAATAAACCCGTTGCAAAAGTACCCCATATACCGTTTAATCCGTGAATACCAAAAACGTCTAAAGAGTCATCGTATCCTAATTTATTTTTTAGCCAAAATACACCCAAAAATCCTATAACGCCAGCAATAAATCCAATAATAATACTACCAAGCAAACCCACATATCCTGCTGCAGGAGTGATAGCTACCAAACCAGCAACAGCACCAGATACTATACCAAGTATAGTAGGTTTTTTAAACACAAACCATTCTATAATCATCCAACCTAATGAACCAACGGCTGCAGCAGTATTAGTAATCAAAAAAGCCGAAACAGCAATTTCATCGGCTTTTAAACTGCTTCCTGCATTAAAACCAAACCAACTAAACCAGAGTAAAGCGGCTCCGAAAGTAGTAAAAACTATAGAAGATGGTAGTATAGCCTTCTTACCGTAATCCTTTCTTTTACCCAAAAGCAAAGCTAAAACAATACCAGAAACACCAGATAAGGTTTCAACAGCTAAACCACCTGCAAAATCCAAAAAGCCTTGTTTTTGTAAAAAACCATTTCCCCATTCCCAATGAACTACGGGAGAATAAACAAAGGTAATCCAAAATATAGAAAAAACCAACCAAAACCCAAACTTAACTCTTTCTATAACGGCACCACTAATAAGAGCAATAGCAACCGCTGCAAACGTCATCTGAAAAATAACAAAAAGTAACAATGGAATGTTAGCATCAGGTAATACACTCTTTAAATCTATGCCCATTAAAAATGCATTTTTTAGACTTCCAACTATTCCAAATATATCAGAACTAAAAGCCAAAGAGTATCCCCAGAAAATCCAAACTATTGAAGTTATACAAAATGCAACAAAACTCATAGCCATCGTATTAAGAATGTTTTTAGACCTCGACATTCCACCATAAAAAAGAGCTAACCCAGCTGGAGTCATAAACATAACTAATGCTGTTGAAATAAGCATCCAAGCCGTGTTTCCAGTATCTATTTTTGAAATTTCCGATGCAAAACTCAAAGTAGGTAAAAAAAGAAAGTATAAAAACCTTTTCACATCTAAACCTCCTAATGAGAACTACCTGATTATAAACAAAAGCAATGCCATTTCTGTAAGTATATGATATAATCAATTTTTAAATAAAACGTAGAAATTAAAATTTGAACAAATAATCAGCAGTTTGAGATTATGATTGCTGAAATTCTTTGCAAAACTATCAAACTAAAATAAAATCCTCTCCTAAGAAAACCTTTTTGACCTCTTCGTTTTCTACTATTTCCTGTGGAGTTCCTTCTGCTAT
>JBMFNW010000040.1:0-1737 GCA_049969975.1 Candidatus Nanoarchaeia archaeon | reverse complement strand
TTTTGATTTTTCTAATCGGGGCTAAAGTTGTTCAGGCAGAAAAACCTTTTGTATTTATTTCTTTTATAGTCCTGGCGTCCTCATTGCGCAAAAGCAAATTGTTTTAAATTGCAAATGTTTTGACAAATTTTGCCAAAACTTTACAGCTCTATCCATTCAACTTCTTCAAGTGTGTTTTTTCTTGAATTGTTTGGAAAACCTATTTTCAAAACTTTTAGCGATTAAAAGTGGAAGCAGAATTAAGTGCGCTTTAAATTGCGTTGAACATCTGCTGAAGAAGTCAAGTGACAGAGATCCTATTTTGGTTTAATTAATTCCGAAACAGTAACTAGTATTGCTCCTTTAGCTGGCAAAACTTTTGTTTTCTGGCATTCCAGCAATTTTTTCCATTACCGATTGCAAAATATTCGGCGATGTTCGGCGATGCCTACTAATTTATAACCATTCTTTTTGCCTGCCATGGCTGCCATTAATGATTAAGTAAAACATCAACTGCTACTTTGTAAAGAATTTCCAAATTTTTCTTTATTTTTTTCAAATGGAATTTTGGTTTCCATTGTAATTCAGCCAGAGAATCGCTTATGGTAAAAATTGCTCCAACTTCTACATTTCTGTATTGAGCAACAGCAAATAATGCTGAAGCTTCCATTTCAACCGTTGCAACGCCTTCTTTTTGATATTGCTTTGCTTCAGCAACGGTTTCTCTGTATGGAGCGTCGATTGTCCAGCTTGTTCCAACAAAATATTTTTGTTTGAATTTTTTAAGAGATTTCTTTATTTTGTCGGTCATACTCTTGGAAGCGTAGGCATATTTTGAGTGTTTAAGATAATGGTGAGATGTTCCTTCGTCTCTGATTGCTTTTTCACAAACCACTATACTTCCGATTGGAATATCTTTTTGCAAAGTTCCTGCCATGCCAATAGAAATAAATTTTTTAACGCCAAAAGCAATCAACTCCTCTAATAAAATGACCGCGACAGGTGCCCCAATTCCAAATTTTCCAATGATTGCTACTTTCCCATTTGTTTCATTAAGCAAGTACATCTCACCATAAAATCCATCAACTTTCGTAGTCTTATGATTCTTTAAAATATATTCCATTAAACTTTCTGAATAGCAAAAGATTACTCCAATTGGTGGCTTAAATTTTGGATATTTTCCTCTTTTTTTCTGGTAAGCCATAAATTCAGTTGGAGTGAACATGGAATCTTTTGTGTGTTTGTTTTTTAGGTTCGGAAATCCCATAATAATCAATAGATTGACGTAGTTTATAAAATATTCTTTTTTTAAGGCAAGGCAGACCATTTATGCCTAAAGTGATTGAAGTTGGTGAAGCCAATTTGAAAGTTGATTGTGGTGCGTTAGATAGGACAGCACAAGTTTTATATACTACTTCAAAGTAATTATATTTATGGTCAATATTGTTTGGTATACTGAAGACCTAAAAAAGTCCATTAATAGTAAGACGTTGGACGATGTAGTTAATGTTATTAAGAAGTATGAAGGCAAGGTTGCTGAGACGGTTGCGGAGTATCTTGGGTATACTGCCAAGAATACTCCTGAAAAGTTAGACGATGTAGTCAGGGCTTTTGATAAGTATGAGAATATTATTAAGAAGTATGAAGGCGAAGTTGCTGAGGCGGTTGCAAAGTGTCTTGGGTATACTGCCGTGAGTACTCCTGAAAAGTTAGACGATGTAGTTAATGTTATCAAGAAGTATGAAGGCTGGGTTGCTG
>JBMFNW010000039.1:0-1825 GCA_049969975.1 Candidatus Nanoarchaeia archaeon | reverse complement strand
GTGGGAAGTAGCTTTTTACTCTTTGCTAATTCCAATTTTGTGTTTTATCTTAAATGAAGTTTTTTCCAAGATACAAAGGAGGTTTGAATGAAAGTTTGTCTGTTATCAGGTGCAAATAGTGTTCATACCATCAAAATTGCTCAATCCATTAAAGAACAAGGGGACGATGTTTTAATAATATCTTTCCATAAGCCTATGGTGAAAGATATTAATGTAGTGTATCTTCCACCAATTATACCAATTCTTGGCAAACTTAACTATTTGATTTATACTCCTAAGATAAAAAAAATAATTGGACAGTATAATCCTGATATTTTGCATGCTCACCGTGTTCCAAGTTATGGACTTGTTGGAAGCCTTTTGAATTATCATCCATTTATAGTGTCAGTATGGGGATCAGATATTTTTGATTTTCCGAAGAAAAGTTTCTTACACAGATATCTTTTAAAGTATGTTCTTAAGAGGGCAGATTTTGTTCTTTCTACGAGCAACGTTATGGTGTTAGAAACCAGTAAGTATACAGACAAGGAGATTTTTGTTACTCCGTTTGGTGTTGATTGCAAAAAGTTCAAACCTGTGCCAGGGTTAAAGCCAAAGGATAAAATTATTATAGGCACCGTAAAAGCCTTGGAGCCTAAATACGGCATAGAATATCTTATAAGAGCTTTTAAAATTTTGAGTTTAAAGCATCCCGAAATGAATTTGGAGCTTCAAATCGCAGGCAAAGGTTCATTGGAGGATAGATTGAAAAAGCTGTCGAAAGAACTTGCAATAGAAGATAAGATAAAGTTTTTAGGTTTTATCGACCATAGCAAAATTCCTAATGTTTTAAATACCTTTTCTGTATACGTTGCTGTTTCAATTGAAGAATCATTTGGAGTAGCAGTTGTGGAAGCAGAGGCTTGTGGAGTTCCTGTAGTAGTTTCTAATATTGGCGGACTTCCTGAAGTAGTTAAAGATGGAGAAACCGGATTTATGGTTCCTCCAAAAGATCCAAAAGCAACTGCTGAGGCAATTGAGAGAATTCTTTTAGATGAGAAATTTCGTCAAAAACTTTCAATCAATGCACGAAAGTTTGTTTTGGAAAAATATGATTGGGAAGAAAATTTCAAAGTAATTACCGAAATATATAAAAAGGCTATTAGTTCTAAAAAAAGTTTCAATAACACGAGGCGAAAATTTGAAAGGTAGCGTAAGCATAATCCTGGTTTTTTATCGTTTACATACGTACTGAAAGCGAAAAGGAACTGGAGTTATAAAGAATAGGTTTATCAACTATTTTGTAACAAATATAAAGTTGTACTTGACAAAATTTTTAATTTGCATAAAACATAATTAGGGGAAGGTTTTACATAATCATGGGGAATTTTGGAATAATAAAGTATTGTTTAAAAAGTATCTGTGAAATAATTTTGGCTTATGCTAAAGCGAGACTATTATTTGTCAATCAAAAGAATTCTGCTTTTGGAAACAATGGTACACTCATGTTTACCTTAATCAAAAATTTTGGAGATAAAATTGCTTACTGGAAAAACTTAATCTTTTTTGAACGTGACTTAATAGCGGTGGCAAGGATTAAAGCTTGGTGAAATTGGACTTAATAATAATTGATGGAAAAAGGACGATCATTGTTTGACAAAGCAACTGCTTTGCAAGTTTTGATTAGTTTTTTATGCATAATTATAAAAATTTTTAAAAATTGAAAGGAGGAGATATAAAAATGAAGCTGAAGAAAATGTTAACTTTAGCTATTTTGTTTGCTTTTTGTTTTAGTTTGATTGGTCTTTCTTCTAATTTATTAAAGCAAAGTAGTATATTATTTGGC
>JBMFNW010000038.1:0-1884 GCA_049969975.1 Candidatus Nanoarchaeia archaeon | reverse complement strand
CCCAAGAAAACAATGCCACAGAAACTGCGCTTGGTCCCTTTACTTTTATTGAGACCAAAAACCCGCTTTTTAGTCAAACCGGTATCCTGAAATTTGAAGCAAATGGCGTCACCTATATCTACTCTGCTCCCTCTGCCATCACGGCTGAGCGCCAGATCAATGGCAAGACCGTCAAAGTAGTGGAGTTTGCCAGCCTGCAGCCAAACGAACAAGGCGTAATGGCGATGACTTTGGATACCCTTCACACTGGCTTTCCGGTCGCCTGGCTGATCGCCCAAGGCTATGATAGGCCGTTTTCTCAAGAAGCATTGAAAAAATTCCCCACTTACGCAATACAATTTCACTATCACCCTGAAAATCAGACAAAAGATGCTATGCTTTGGCCACGAAGTGGCAAGAAATCAGACTATTTTCGCTATTTGGAAGATCAAAATGGTGATTTGGTTTATTTCTTTGTCACAGGGCCCAAGGGAGAAGCTTATTTTACGATGCCTTTTTTAACTCTTAATCCTAAAGACCCCAAAAATCCAAAAGCTGATGAGACAATGTTTTTGTTTGCTACGATGGGAGCTCAAACACCGCAACAGTTTGACACATTCAAGCATGTTTTTTTAGAAAACAAAGAAAACAGGCTTAGGGAATCTTTACAGCGACAAGTATTAATTTACTTAGCTCAAGAAGGTGGTTATTTCAATAATGATGGTAATACTACTCTTTATTTTGACAGAGAAATTCTTAACAAGCTTTTGGGGATGGAAGGGAATGATGTGAGAAGTATAAGCGTCATAATGCCTGATGGATATAAATTTAATCTCGGTGATTTAATCGATTATGGCAATAAGCAGGTAGAAAAAGAACCAAAGCATGTTTTTGAATTGGTCATTTACGACAATAATGGAAACATTGTTCCTTTTAGACTCGATGGATTAATGCAACGTGATTTTTTTGGTTTAGGTTTTTGATCTTCAACAACTTCTTTTGGGAGTGGGATCCTGATTAGTTCGCAATTTTAGTTCGTATTTTTTAGTTCGTATTTTTTAGTTCGCAGTTCGCAGTTTTCAATTTGAAAACAAACATATAAGTTCTCAGTTTGAAGTTTGAAAACTATAAGCTTTGAATGTTTGTTTGCTTGACCCGTTTATGACGGGTTGAATTGAAAAATGAAAACTGCGAACTTATTTCGTGTTTACAGCGATTTTTGAAAATATTTTGGTTAGTTCTTGAGCCTCAATCCAATGTATGCGGCATTCTTCTTTTAGGTCCTCACAGGCTCTTGCCAACATCCTGAGCCAGTATTTAGTCTCTTTGCATTCTTTTTTGCAGATAAAGATTTTGTTTTTGAAATCTTTTTTACTTGAAGCGCCATTGGCTTCTTGGTAGTTGGCGCCTATGCTTAAGGCGCTGCGAAGAAGCTGATCAACAATGGGAAGAGTGATTGAATTTTTTGGTGTTTTTTTACAAAGGTCAATGATCTGCTCGCCAAAGTTTGCTGTCCTTTCTTCTAAAGGATACTGCATAGAAAAATTATAAGTTTTCAGTTTTCAGTTTTCAAACAAATTTAAGTTCGCAGTTTGAAAACAAAGATAAGTTAGCAGTTTTTAGTTCGTAGTTTTTATTTTTTAGTGAATTTTAAGTTTTTAGTTTATATTTATTAAACGTTTAAAAATTAAAAAATAAACTCATTAAAAACTGAAAACTTCAAACTGCGAACTTATTTTCCCTTAATTACTTAATTACTTTTATTTATTTGTTTATTTCTTTATTTGTATATTCATTGTCATTATTATTTATTCATTATTCATTATTATTTATTTTTATGTTGATTTAAATCTATTTTTTTGTCATAATACTATTTATGCTTAAAGTTTATTTTACAGCTTCAAC
>JBMFNW010000037.1:0-2353 GCA_049969975.1 Candidatus Nanoarchaeia archaeon | reverse complement strand
GAAAAATAATAGAATATAACCTTCCAGAAAAAACACACTTAAAACAAGTAAAAAGACTAGAAGAAGTAAAAGAAGCACTCAAAACAATCAAAACTTAAAACTTACTCTAAAGTAAATTGTAAAGATTAAAAAACAAGGAGGTAAAAAAATGGAATACACAATAGTAAAAATACCAAAAAGGTCTGGAGGCTTTAGAACAATATACGCTCCTTCACCAGAACTAAAAGAAAAACAAAGAAAACTCCTAAAAATGCTAGAAAAAACCTCAAAAATAACAGGTTTAAGACCAACACCATTCATGATGGGATTTATGAAAAACAGATCAATCTTAGAAAACGCAAAACAACATCAAGACAAAAAATACATAATCAACATAGATATAGAAAACTTCTTTAACAACTGCAAAAAATCCAATATGCCAGAAGATCTAAAATCTGCACTAAAAATACTAAAACACACTAGACCAATAAAAAACTACTTATCAGAAGAAGAAATAGAATTCTTAAAAAACGAAAACATAGAAGAAATAATCTTCTACGAAGACTTCCTTCCTCAAGGAGCACCTACTTCGCCATTCTTATCAAACTTCTGGCTAAAAGAAGTAGACTTTATGATAGTAAAAGTCCTAAAAGACCAAATATCAGACGATATCCGATATACAAGATACGCAGATGATATAACAATATCCTCTAACTCTAAAGCTATCTTTGCCCCAATCACATTAGAAATAATAGAAAAAATACTTAATAAACACGGATTTAAAATAAACACTAAAAAAATAAAGAAAATGACAAAGTCAGCAAGAAAAGAAATAACAGGTTTAGTTGTCAATAGCGGAAAACCTACAGTATCTAAAAAATTTAGACTGAAAGTAAGAGCAGCAGTCCATAACTTCTTACACAAAAAAGAATACCAAACAGAAGAAGAAAGAAGAAAAATTTTAGGTTGGTTAGGTTTCGTCCACATGACCCACCCTGAATTAGCAAAAAAAATGATGGAAAAAGTTAATCAAGTAAAAATCTAAGTAAGAGTGTAGGTAGCAATCAAACGAGCGTAGCTACTACGCTCTGAAAATAGTAATAACAGCCAATAAAAGAAAACTACGGAAAGTCACTAAAGTCACATTCCTCCATAAGCTACACTCTTACTTAAACTTAAACTTAAACTTAAACTTAAACTAAAGTAAAATTTTGAAATCAATTAAATTAATTAAATCAAAAGGAGGTAAGAAACATGCAAGTATGGACAGCACAAGAAGAACCAAGATGCTACATCAACAACGAAGCAGTAGAATGTCCTATCACATCTGAAAAAGTAAAAGAGTTTGCACAAAGAATGGGACTTGCTAACTTCATCGTTAAAGACTCAGAAGGAAGAACACTTACTCCAAACGACTTCCCATACTCAGGCAGAATAACCATAGAAGCTTACAACAAAGCAGCTTAAAAACAAAAAACCGTAAGAGTGTAGGTATCGATCAAAACGAGCGTAGCTACTACGCTCTGAAAATAGTAATAACAACTAACAAAATAATAAAATTCCTAGTCCGTTCCTTGCTCCGTGCCTTCGTGGCTGGCTCAGGTTAACTTCGCCAGACCACTCGGCACTACGCAAGTCACGGCCTAGATAATAAGCTACACTCTTACTTAAACTTAACTTAAACTTAAACTAAAGTAAAATTTTGAAACCAATTAAACCAATTAAATCAAAAGGAGGTAAAAAACATGCAAGTATGGACAGCACAAGAAGAACCAAGATGCTACATCAACAACGAAGCAGTAGAATGTCCAATCACATCTGAGAAAGTAAAAGAATTTGCACAAAGAATGGGACTTGCCAACTTCATCGTTAAAGACTCAGAAGGAAGAACGCTTACTCCAAGCGACTTTCCATACTCAGGCAGAATAACTATAGAAGCCTATAACAAAGCAGCTTAAAAAACAAAAAACTGTAAGAGTGTAGGTATCGATCAAAACGAGCGTAGCTACTACGCTCTGAAAATAGTAACAAAGAAGAAAAAGCAATATACAAAATACTGAGTTCACTACACCAGGATACGCGTGTACCTCCAGTTGTTCGCTCAGTAACTTCGCGAACAACAGTCGGAACCCGCGTATCCTGGTTCCGTTTCACTCATTCTAAGCTACACTCTTACTTAACCCAAAAGAAAAAAAAGATGCAGGCATCAAAAATAGAACATAGAAACTATGTTCTGAAAAAATTACCAAGCAGATATATAATATATACCAATTGAATAAGAAGCTTAGGATAATTATCTTAAGCTCCCTAAGCTACATCCTTCACTCTGGGAATCAATCTGGAGCGTAGTAACTACGCTCTGAGAAAAATACCA
>JBMFNW010000036.1:0-2580 GCA_049969975.1 Candidatus Nanoarchaeia archaeon | reverse complement strand
ATATTTCATTGTGATTTATGTTGATGCTTGGAGGTCTGAAAATGAAGCTTATGCAAAACCTCAAGACATCGAAACTATCAATGATGCTCTAAAAGTTGAATGGCTTTATCCAGTCTATGATGTCTATATCCCTAAAGAGAAAGAAGCCTTTTTAAGAGTTTTAGAAAACTATGAAAGCCAAGCAATCAAGGAGGTTTAAGATGGAATTAAAGCTTGCAAAATGGATGGATCAAGCTCTCGAGCTTGGAAAAAAATATAAGGTATCCGTTGAAGGAAAAAAGCCCTTTGTAGGAGCTTACGAGGGGGTTTTTGAAGATAAGCTCGCTTTCGCAATTGGATCAAAAAAGACATACATCAACCCTAATGATGTTGAGCTCATTCAAGAGGATGACTTAAACATTGATGTTATAGATGAACAAACCAAAAAAGAGCTTATAAAAAGAGCTCAAAAGGAGTATATGAAGGAGTATATGCGTAGGTATAGAGAAGAGCATAAAGACAAGATTAGAGAATGGAACAGGGAGCGCTTGCGAAGGTATAGAAAACAGCACCCTGAAAAAGTAAGAGAATATCAAGAGCGCTACTGGCTCAAGAAAGCTCTTGAATGGGGCTTGGATAAAGATGTCGTCAATGAAAAACCTTGACAAAGAAAAAGGGGGTAGGATGGAGCTCCTACCCTTAACTTTTAAGCCTTGACCCTTGGAGTGCAGGATGTTTTACTTCTTGATTTTTACTTCGTATTTTATTTTATACACAAAATTAAAAAAGTCAAGCATTGACCCTTGGAGGTGTTAAAATGGAAGAAAACCCTAATACAAGCCTTTCTAAAAAATTGCAAGTTATCGAGGCTCTTTTTCACTTTGGAATTCTTACAACAGCAACACAAAACAAAAAAGGTTTTAAAGGTTGGAATGAAGTAAGCGATAAAAAAGAATACCTTGCAAAAACAATCAAGCATTTAAAGCAAAATAGCAAATACGATCTTGCAATCAATCTTAAAGCCTCAAACTTGCTTTCATTAGACATAGACAACCCTGAAAAGTTTAAACGGCTTTATAAATCAAGCTTTCAAACATTATCCTGCAAAACCCCTCGAGGATATCATTACTATTTCATAAATGACATTGGCATCACTGGAAATTATACCTTTGAAGAATTTGGCTTTGAAGTGCATACAAACCACTTAAGCAATGTTTTCGGTGCAGGATATGAACTTTTCTTATGCGAACCTAAAAAAGCCTCTGAATTTGCTAATTTTTTTGACTTCATCAAAAAACTTCTTAATTCAAAAAATACACAAGTCTTTAATCAAAAAAAATTCTTTAATTCAAAAAAAAATACATAAGTCTTTAAAAGAATGATTTTTGAGTATTTTAATACATAAGTCTTTAAAGAGATGGTTTTTAAGTATTACATACATAAGTCTTTAAAGAGTGTGAAGTCAGCTTTCAAAATTTTTGCAAAATGTGCCCGCACTCAAACCCCCCGCCTCCAATGAGCCCTCCAGCCTCGAAGCTCAAACCTCTGAAATATTCGCTCAATTTTTAGAACTCGAAAAGAGCGAGGAGTTTGTGAGGTTTTTCTTCGAAATTGTCTTTAATGCTAAAAGCTCAAGGAGTATGCTTTGTGTTTTACATCAAGAAAGAAACCCCAGTGCGAGCGTATTTAAAAGCGCAGTAAGTGGGCGTTATCTTTATAAAGATTTTCACAATTATAAAACATATTCGCTCTTGGATTTGCTAATTGAATATTTTAATGTCCCTCAACACTTGCAAAAACTCTTGAGGCTTAACTTCGCTCGCTATTTGCTTAATATAGCTTCGCTCAAACCCTCGCTTAAACAAGAAATAAGAAAGCTTTACAGCCTTTTGAGGGCTCAAGATAACAATCTTGCAAAAGCCTATTTTATAATTGCAAGCTTGAATATGAACGGCTTGAATGAGCACTTTATTAGCGTTAGGGATATAGCAAAAATGCTCCAACTCAAGAATATCGCATATGCAAACAGGCTTTTAAACTTTCTTTGCTTGATGGATTTAATAGACAAAAAAGGGCTTGGAAACTTTGGAAAAGCTAACGCCTACGAGCTCAAAGCGATCAATTTAGAAAAGCTCGCAATCGAACTTGAAAAAATAAAGCAAATAGACATTCATAAGCTAAACAAGAATTTAGCATTGAGCATTTTTGATAGAGAAAAGGTTGAAAGCATATATCGAAGAACAAGCGATAATATCCAGCAAAAGCTTCGCAAAAGCTTCACAAAAGTTTGACCCCCTAAAATTTTGCATAAAAACCCCCTAAATTTTCGCAACTTTTAGGGGGGTCAATACTTTCTATCAAAAAAAACAAACTTACGCATATAAGGGGCGTTTTTGTGAAAAATAAATGGTATCCAGCAAAACAAAAACTCCACAGAAACTCCACAGAAACTCCACAGAAATTTTGCAAAAATTTTGCAAAAATTAGACAAAAATTTGACAAAAATTTGACACCCCTAAACCCTCAAAATTGCACAGAAGTTGCACAGAAATTGCACAGGAATTTTTTCTCAAAAAGCTTGAACAAAGATTGAACAGAACC
>JBMFNW010000035.1:0-2687 GCA_049969975.1 Candidatus Nanoarchaeia archaeon | reverse complement strand
CTTCAATTTCTGTCTTTTGTTCTGGCTTTTTCTCTTCTTTATTTTCACTTTTAAATTTAACTTTATCCACTAATAAAATTTCTGGTGGCATAATAGACACTTTTATACCAACTGTTCCAGTATGTAAATTTGCTGCAGTTTTGTAAGTATCAATTCCTTCAAGCGCAACTTGGCCACATTTAATCATATGCCCTGCTGCAAATCTCCAATTTTTTGCTCTTTGACCGGGCACACCTCTACCTCCAATTCTTATTTCCGCACCGAGTGCGCCCGCAGCCATTATTGCTTGTAGTGCCTTGTGTCCAATTGCTTTAAATCTTGATGTGCCGTAGTGTTCAAGTTCTGAGCAAATTTTGTTCGCCATGACGGCTGCATTAAGCTCCGGCACTGCAACTTCTCGGAGCTCTATTTGAGGATTTTCTAGACCAAATTTGGTTTTTAGCTTTTGAGTTTCCGCAGCAATTGTTGCACCGCCTCTACCAATAATCATACTTGGCCTAACTGCTTCGATTGAAATTCTTTCACCAAATGGCGTCTTTTCTATAATAATGCGACCAAGCCCTGCTGCTTTTGGAAAAGCTGTTGCTAAATACTCTTTGATTCTCAAATACTTCATCTTTTCTTTTATAAATTCTCTCTCTATCATTTTTTCTCTGTCGCGACTATTTCGAAATGGCTATTTTTTCCAATCAAGCCGATTTTTCTTCCACCCCTGCGTTTTTTCGACCCTTGGTGAACTGCGGCGTGGATTATTATAAGTTTTTGCGAATCAAAACCTTTTGATCTTGCTGAACCTTGTAGATTTTTTAACAATTTTAAAACATATTTTGCGGCTTTAACAGGATAGCGTCCTGCTGCCATGCCTGGCTTGTGGCTAACATCTCGCGCATATCGTGTGTATGGAATGGCGCGCTTTAGAGCAATTACATCTTCTAATAGCTTAAAAACTTTTGGAAGCTCTTTTCCTTTAATTACTTTAGCAACTTGATAACTTGCTTTCCTAGAAATAGGAAGATCTCTACCTACAACTCTAACCATTGTTTTTGCATCGAAGCCTTGAAAACTATAACCTCTTACCATTTTTTTCATTTACTTAACAGACAAGAACTTAGAACCTCTCGTCGCACCAATTCCAGGACCTCCGTGTTTAACTTCTTTACAATTCAACACATAATCTCCAAGTCTAGTTCCAACCATTTCAGGCGTTATTTGAATTGGTACAAATTCTTTACCATTGTGTACTGCAATTTTCAGCCCAAACATAATTGGTAAAATTGGCATTTCTCTACAATGCGTCTTAATTAGCTTTGTTCGCTTGCCTTCTCTCATAGCAGCTATTTTTTTTAACAAAGCTTTTTCTTCTCTTGTCCAGCCCCTTTTTAGAGCTCTTTTTATAAATCTTCGAACTCTGGCTGGCACAAGTTCAGCATATGCAGCCAAATCTAGTTTTGCAATTTCTTCTGCTGTTTTTCCCCTGTATGTAAACACTTTAGCCATTAGGTCTCGATTTCACAAATGAGCTTTTGTTTATAAAGATTGTGCAAAATTGTGCGAAACACATACAAAACATAATGTTGCTCTGCATTTTACTTTCCTCTGCCCGTTTTCCTTGCAGACAATAATCCAACTTTTCGGCCTGGAGGTGTTCCAATTCTTCTTGTTGTTGTCGGCCTGCCCTTAGTTCTTCTATGAGTACCACCAAAAGGATGATCTACAGCATTTTTTGCAACGCCTGAAACTTTTGGAAAGATTCGTCCACCAACTGCTGCCAGCGCAATTGCCTTTTTGCCAGCTTTAACCCAAGGCTTTTCTTTGCGTCCTCCACCAGCAACTATACCAATAGTAGCTCTGCATCTACTATCAAAAAAACATTCTTTTCTTGATGGCAGGCGAACTATAACTTTATCTTTTTCTTTGCCAACAACAACTGCTGCAGAGCCTGCAGATCTAACAAGTTCTGGCCCATTGTAAGGTATTCTTTCGATAGCAAAAACAGGATAACCGGAAGGTATTGTTTCGAGAGGAAGTGTGCACCCAATTGCAACTGCTGCACCTTCTCCAGAAAAAACTTCATCCCCAACTTTTATACCGAGTGCTGCTGGCAAATAACACTCTTCACCGTTATCATAGCGTACAAGCATTAAGGGCGCACTGTGACCAGGACAATCTATTAAATCAATAACTTCTCCTCTCATTAACTTGCTTTCTTTAGGATAACTAATTTCACCATAAAATCTGTGAGAATTAACTCTATATCTAGGCCCACCTTTTCCTCGTGCTTGTGTCTGCAGTCTTTTGCCCATGTCAAATTTACTGAAGAATGGGTTTAAAAAAGTAACTGAAAAAAAGTTATATGTGCCGCGCAGGTCTCAACGTAGCACATATTGCGGAAGCCGGAAATGTTGCACCTTGCAACAATTTAATAGATTTGCTGCCGGAAATTTATTAAAGCAGTCTTTTGTAGCCGGAACGCTTGAAGAAGTAATGTTTCGTGGAGTCTTACTCTGGGCTGCCTGCCTTTAGGCCATATTGCTGCAATAGTATTACAAGCAGCCGTTTTTGCAATCTGGCATCTTAATTTTGACAAAAAATTCCTCTTAATAGTGTTTGCTAGTGGGTTGGGGTTGCTGTACTCTATATTTTGTCGCTCATTACAGGAATTTACTTCTTCAAAGTATACACAGACA
>JBMFNW010000034.1:0-2902 GCA_049969975.1 Candidatus Nanoarchaeia archaeon | reverse complement strand
ATTCATCGAGAAAAAGGAGATGCTTCAAAACCTGGTGATAAATATATGGGGCAAGTTGCCCATTTTTAATAAATAATGTTAAATTAATTTTATGGAGGTTTCTATGAGAACCAAAATTTTATTCTATCTGACTTTATTAGTCGGATTCGCATTGTTTACAACAAATGTATTTTCGCAAGAAACGAAAGAACAAAAAAAAACTCTTGATGCTTTTATTACTGCTACTACAAAATCTGCTGAAAAAAGTGAACCCGTTCCCGGTGCTGAAATTACCGTTGAACAAGTTCCAGGTCCTCAAATTATCAAAGCAAAACAAGTAGGTGGAGAATCTGGTCCTGCAGAAAAAACTCAATTTGATGTAATTCTTAAATCGAAATTCACAACCAATGATAAAGGTGAATTTACTTTATTAGTTGCACCGGACAGCTTTAAAAAACTACCTGAAGAATTTAATCTCAAATTTACAATTAAACCGAAGGACCCAAGCAAATTTTCAACTGAAACTAATTCGATTGTTGTAAAAGTAAAAAAATCTGATGGACCAAAGTTTATTTTTGTAGTTACTTTCCAAAAGCTTGATGCTAAAACAAATAAAGGTACTTTTGCTGTAAATGGAAAAACGCAAAGCTAAATTAAAAATATTTATATGAGGAAGGCATTAGTTTGTCTTCCTCTTTACTTATTTCCAACAATTCATTTGGTGTGTTATGAAAAAAAATATTCTATTCTTTGCAATTGTTTTATTTAACTGTTCTCAAATATTATCACAAGAATCTAATTTAGAATTTAATGCTCGTTCAAATATTGGATTAACATTTACTAGTATTAGCAAAGAAGTAACAAGCGAAAATCTTGAATGGCTTTTGAATTTGAATGCTAACTTCAATTACCACAGTGAAAATTTTCATTTTGATTCTGATTGGTTTATTAACTACGGTCAAATTGTAAGCACTGGAAACGCTCCAACAAAAACTCAAGATGCTTTTATATTCAACTTAATGCCATCAATTAAATTGATTGATACGCCAAGCATAAGATTGTTTCTTCAAAGCAAGGCAGAAACACAATTAAAGAAAGGATACATTGGCGAACAAGAGACCAATTTTCTTGACCCACTTTTTCTTACACAAACAATTTTTATTGGCGAAAAAAATAATTTAATTCAAAACACTGATGATCAAAAACTTGAGTTAGTTTATGGAATTGGTTATTCGTTTCAACAAGTAATTAAAAAGCATTTTGTCCTTTCAAGCGAAGATATGCCAAGAAGTGATGCAGAGTATATAAATAGTCCATCGGCAGTTTTTAAAATTAATTTCAATAAAACATTTAGCGAGGATGTATCGTTTAGTGCATCATTAAATTCTTTATTTATGATGAAAAAAGATTTTTTTAAAAGTACAAGCAATTCAAGACTCAGCTCGTTAATCCTTGCAAGTTTAGATATTAAATTTATATCTATACAATACACTAATCGTTTGGTTTACGATAGAGAATTATCAAACAAAAGAGAGTTAGAACAATCATTGGTTTTAGGAATTACAATTAATATTTAATTTTAAATGCCTAACAAGTTCTTCAAGCCGACCGCTTTAAATTATTCGGCATTTGTGTGGTTATAAACTTGCGTTGTAAATT
This sequence comes from Candidatus Nanoarchaeia archaeon, assembly GCA_049969975.1. Taxonomy (GTDB): domain Archaea; phylum Nanobdellota; class Nanobdellia; order UBA10117; family UBA10117; genus JAWAPU01. Next base: position 1,264 of record JBMFNW010000034.1, on the reverse strand, counting down.
TTAGTTGCTCATTTAGGTAGGTTGCAATAAAAAGTTGTTATTAAATTATTGGCATTGGTTTTTCAACGCTGCATTTCTTTGTTGGGCGGCGACTTAAAAACAACGCCGTTAGGTGAAACGCAAGAGCATAAGCAAAAAAAATCAAAAAAAGGAGGTAGGCCATGCACGGAATTATCTTTTTGGAACTGAAACGGTACGTTGAAACAAAATTTGGTGCCGACATATGAAAAAAACTGATGGAAGATTCTGGAATAGGCTCAAATATATATATATATGATTATACAAGCGTACACAGATCAAGAAGCAGTCGCCCTTGTCTCAACTGCTTCCAAGATGACAGGAACGCCCATCCCTGTCATTTTAGAAGACTTCGGTGAGTTTATCGTACCAACTCTGTTTAAAATTTATCATTCGCTGATTAAGCCGGAATGGAAGACGCTTGATCTTATAGAGAATGCTGAGGAAACTATTCACAGGACGGTCCGCATCAAGAATCCTAGTGCAGAGCCTCCTAAACTCAAATCCAGTCGCCCAAGCGCTGATGAAGTCATTATCACTTACACATCGCCTCGTAAGATGTGTGGGGTAGCAAAAGGAATTGCCAAAGGGATTGCCAATTACTACAATGAGCAGATTCAGATCACAGAAACTAAATGCATGCTGAAAGGTAGTTCCAGCTGTCAAATATCGATAAAGTTAGTGAAGTAACAGAGATCAGGATTAAGTTTGATAGCTTGTTCTTCGCCTAACACAGCATAAAAGGTTCGCTTTTCGGGCTCACCCAAATCCTTTGCTATCGCTCAGGACTTCTTTTATGCTGGGAACGTCATAAGCATAGTGGCAGAAGGTAAAAAATGACTGATAAAGGATCAAGATCAACCGGTCACTTATGTTGTAATGTTCCTGCCGGTGGAGAAACTTCCATTTGCAAATAGTGTAGCAACAAGGGTAAATCTGTCAAAGATATAACGTTAAAAAGCATTGTTAAGGATTCAAACTTACAGGTATCACAAATTTCACAGGATTTTATTTTTGTGAGACGCCTACTTGTAATTTCGTGTACTTTAGTAATAAGCAAAATCTTTATTTACATAAGGAAAATGTTAAGGTTAGGGTTGGTATAAAGGAGATAGAAGACCCTATCCCTGTATGTTATTGCTTTGGATGGACACAAGAGAATATATTCAATGAGATTAGACAATTAGGGCATAGCACCGCTTTTCAAGAAATTACCGACAAAGTGAAGGCAGGAGAGTGTGCCTGC
>JBMFNW010000033.1:0-2924 GCA_049969975.1 Candidatus Nanoarchaeia archaeon | reverse complement strand
GAGGGTTGGAATGTAGTCGATAACAAAGAAGAATATATTGCAAGAACAATTGCACTTCTAAAAGAGAGCAGTAAATACAATCTTGCAATTAATCTTCAAGCTTCAGGACTAATTGCAGTTGATGTAGATGATATAGAGAAGTTTTCAAAACTATATAGAACAAGCTTTGATACTTTAGCATGCAAAACCCCACGAGGATATCATTACTACTTTGTGAACGATATCAATCTAAATAAGAATATTACTCTTGAACAATTTGGTGTTGAGCTTCATGCAAACCATCTAAGCAACATATACGGTGAAGGCTACGAATTCTTCATGCGTGAGCCTAAAAAAGCTTCGGAGTTTACTTCATTCTTCAACACAATTCTTGAACTTTATGACACTCTACACTCTAAAAAGCAAGAATTTCACTTATCTGGGAGTAATTTGTATACACAAGTCTATAATAAAGATTTGAGTATTTGTATACACAAATCTATAAAGGGGGAAAAAAAAGAAAAAAAAGATATTATAGATTTGTGTATACATGATACTCTTGGAGTATTTGATAGATTTAGAGAGTTAGAGAAGAATGAAGAGTTTATAAAGTTTGTTTTTGAGGTTTGTTTTGGTGTTTTAGCTAAGAGAAGTATGCTTTGCGTTTTGCACGAAGAACAACATCCGAGCGCGAGTGTGTTTAGATCATGTGTGAGCGGGCGATATCTTTACAAAGATTTTCATACTAATAGAGCTTACTCACTTTTGGACTTGCTAATTGAGTATTATTCTATTCCTGAACATTTGCAAAAACTTTTTAGACTTTGTTTTGCAAAATATCTACTCAAAATATTCTCATTAAAAGAAGAGACAAAAGAACTTTATAAACTTTTGAGAACTCGTGATAACAATCTTGCAAAAGCTTATTTTTTAGTCGCAAGCTTGAATACTAATGAATTAACTGAGCATTTCTTAGGCGTGAGAGATTTGGCAAGAATGTTAAAGCTAAAAAATATTACTCGTGCTAATCGAGTTTTGAATTATCTCTGTTTAATTGATGTGATAGACAAAAAAGCATGTGGTCGTGGAAAAGCATATAGCTACGAGGTTAAGGAGGTCAACAGAGAAGGTTTGGATAAGCTTGCTAACGAGCTTGAGAGAACAAAAAAAATAGACATTTACAAACTAAGTAAAACTTTGGCATTGAAGTATTTTGCTCGTGAGAAAGTTGAGAAGATATACATGAGAGGTTATGTGAGTGTTGAGATTGTAAAGAAGATTTTTACGTAGTTTTGCAGTTGCCTTCAAAAATTTTTCACAAAATTCACAAAAAAAAAGGAGGTGAGAAAACGTGAAGGTAATGGAAAGAGGGACAAAGAGAGAGATAAGGGAATTTGCAAAAGAATTGTATCTGTCTTGTGATAACAACGCAAACCATAAGTTCTCTGTCCGAGAAATTATTGAAAAGATAAAAGAAGTGTTTGGGAAAAAAGTATCAGAAAGAACCATCTACTACTGGATTGAGAAGTTTGAATGGGATAAAGAGTTTGAGCAAAAATCAACGGAGCTTGTTGCTCTTGCCTTACAGAGATACAAAGAGGCTGAAAAGCTCACTGAAGAAGAGAGACAAAAAATTTATGATTTGCTGAAGGATTTGTGGATAGAGAACTTCTTAATGATGCAACAACTCAAAAAGATTGCTTATCAAAGCTTGCAAAAAGAGCTAAGTCCGGCAACTGCAATTGCCCTTTTGAGACTTATTTTGGAGTACGAGTTAGAGATAGAGCCCAAAATAAATATCGAGCGCCAAGGTGAGATAGTAGTTAGGTGGGGGGATGGCACGCCTGCATGGAATGAATCTGAGGGATAAGTTTGTGCTTTTTTAGGCCTTTAGGAGCGTTTTTTTTGGGGGGGTATATATTTATATCCTTTTTCTTTTTTCCTCCCCTCCTAAGGGCATTTACGAATAAATTATAAGCATTTTTTTTGGGGGGATTCTCTCAGAAGTTTCATTTGGTCAGTTGACTATTTTGCAAAGTTTCAATCCCTTATAGGCGAGCTTTTTACATAATCGCCATTATCGGAAGTCTAAAAAATTTCAAGCTTCTCTTTTTTTTTAATTTTTCTGTTGCAATTTTACTGGAAATATGTTATGCTTTTGAAGCGGTTTTGAGGCTGTTTGAAGTGGGAGGTATTTTTATCATGAATGCGAGGCAAATAGCTGACAAAATAAATAAAGAATATCCTGAGTTGCATATCACGCACTCAGGGGTAAGAACTCTTAAGTTTAGAAAGATTATCGAGGGAGACAATTTATATGAGCAAGCACTAATAGCAAAAATTTTAAGGAAGAAAAGAATACCATACAGAGACATCATCAAAGCAAGAAAGTATTGGCTTGAAGGATTTAGAGACGAGGAAGTTTTCTTGGCTGTTTTATTAGGAATAGGACTTAAAGTTAGTGGGCTGGATAGGAACAAAAAAAGTAAACTTACGAGGTTGGGCGTAGCAATAAAACTATATGGTGCTTATCTGAATGCACTCAAAAAAGGCTTGAATTTAAAAAACTTAAGCTTTAAGACAATTGTCAATTTTGGAAGAGAAGTAACAATAGCTTACGAATTTACTGCTGGAGAAAAAGACAGACATAAAGAGTATGAACAAATTGCAATTAGATAATAAAAAACCCCCAAGTGCGAGCTTGGGGGTCTGTAAAAAAAACTTTCGCAAACGGAGGTCACTATGGAAAGTATAACACAAAGTCTTACGGAAATAAAGAGTGTTAAAGCTTTTGAGAAGATAAAGATTGTTGAAGATCTTTTTAAGCAAGGCATCTTAGTAACAGTTGCGGACGGAAAAAAAGGCTTAGAGGGTTGGAATGTAGTCGATAACAAAGAAGAATATATTGCAAGAACAATTGCACTTCTAAAAGAGAGCAGTAAATA
>JBMFNW010000032.1:0-3047 GCA_049969975.1 Candidatus Nanoarchaeia archaeon | reverse complement strand
CACTAATCCTTCCTTTTTGGAGGTTAGAAATTTTGAAATTGATTCAGGTTCTTTTATTACCGAACAACATCTCAATAGTTTGGCAAAAGTAGCAGTTTTGGGACCGGTAACCAGCGATGATTTATTTGGTGAGGGAAAAAATCCGGTAGGCGAAACAATTAGAATTCAGGGAATAAATTTTAAGGTGATTGGCCTGACAAAAACAAAGGGCGGAACCGGTTTTGGAAGCGAAGATGATTTAATTTTTATCCCCATTACTACTGCCCAAAAATTTTTAACCGGTAATAATTATGTCTCAACTATTAGCGTCCAGGCGCAAAATCCTCAAATAATGACCGAAGTCAAAACCGCGATTACTGAGGTCTTATTAAAGCGCCACAAAATCAGCGATCCCCAGCTTGCCGATTTCACTGTTTTGTCACAGCAAGATATTTTAGGAGCGGCCAGTTCAATCACCAATACAATGACCATTTTATTAGCCGCCATTGCCGGAATTTCTTTAATTGTGGGAGGAATTGGCATTATGAATATGATGATGACCACGGTTACCGAAAGAACCCGAGAAATCGGTCTTCGCAAAGCCATTGGTGCAAAAAGTTCAGATATTACTTTACAATTTTTGGCTGAGGCAGTGATGCTCACTTTTTTGGGCGGAGCTTTCGGAATAATTTTAGGATGGATTTTAGCTTTGGGAATTTCCGTTTTTGGCGGGATGGCAACAAAGGTCTCTCTTTTTTCAATCATTTTAGCTTTTGGCGTCTCGGCTCTGATCGGGATTGGCTTTGGCTATTGGCCGGCCCAGAAAGCAGCCAAATTGAATCCCATAGAGGCATTGAAATATGAATAACATTATTGAAGTAAAAAATTTAACAAAAAAATTTGAGGATTTGGTGGCTGTAAATAATATCTCTTTTGATGTGAAAGAAGGAGAAATTTTTGCTTTTTTGGGACCCAATGGGGCCGGCAAGACAACCACCATAAAAATGCTGACTACTATTTTGCATCCGACTGCTGGTCAAATAAAATTAAATGGTTTTGATGTTTTAAAAGAGCCGGCAAAGGTTCGCCAATCTTTCGGCATTGTTTTTCAAGATCCAAGTTTGGACGATGAATTAACCGCCTTTGAAAATATGGAATTTCACGGCGTGCTTTATGGGGTAGCCAAAGATATTCGTCGTTCAAGAATTGAATACTTACTGAAACTGGTTGAACTTTGGGAGAGAAAAAATGATTTGGTTAAAAATTTTTCCGGAGGGATGAAACGTCGGCTGGAGATAGCCCGGGGTCTTTTGCATCACCCAAAAATTCTTTTTCTTGATGAACCCACCCTGGGTTTAGATCCCCAAACCCGAAATCTCATTTGGTCATATATTAAAAATTTGAACAAAGAAGAAAAAATAACTGTTTTTTTTACTACCCACTATATGGATGAGGCTGAAAAAATAACAGAGAGAATTGCTATCATTGATTATGGCAAGATTGTGGCTCAAGGAACCCCGGCCGAACTTAAAGAAAAAACTAAAACTCAAAGTTTAGAAGAAGCATTTATTAATTTAACCGGCCGCCAAATCCGGGAAGAAGAAGCCAGCCCGGTTGATAAAATGAGGATGCGACGCCGGGCCCGTTTTGGAAGATAAAAATATGATCAAGATTTATATCATTTGGCTCCGCCAAATAAAAAGATATTATCGTTCAAAATCTCGTTTGATTGGTTCTATTGCCCAGCCCCTGCTTTTTCTTTTAGCCCTGGGTTTCGGTTTTGGACCAATTTTTCAAAAAGCCGGTGGCGGAAATTATATTCAATTTTTAGCCCCGGGAATTATTGGTATGGCTATTTTAACCACCTCGCTATTCTCGGGAGTCGAAATTATTTGGGATCGCCAGTTTGGATTTTTAAAGGAGATGCTGGTGGCTCCAATTTCCCGTTTGGAAATTATGATTGGCCGAACCCTTGGTGGAGCAACAGTTGCTGTTTTGCAAGGCATCATTGTTTTGCTTATCTCCCTTCTGGTTGGATTTCGGCCCCAAGGAAATTTTTTACTTTTCGCCCTAATTTTTATGTTTTTAATTGCCATTTTATTTTGCGCTTTAGGAACCACCATTGCCTCTTTATTGACCGATATCCAGGGTTTTCAATTAATTATGAACTTTTTAGTAATGCCTTTGTTTTTCTTATCTGGAGCTTTATTTCCGCTTCAGGGGTTGCCAAAAATTTTTATTACCATTGCCTCAATAAATCCTCTTTCTTACGGAGTCGATGGTCTCAGGTCTTCTTTAATCGGCGGAACTCATTTTGGATTTTTGGTTGATTTTTCTGTTTTAGGTGCAGTTTCAATTTTATTTTTAGTTCTGGGTAGTTATTTCTTTTCAAAAATGGAAATTTAAAATGTCGGGAATTAAAATAATCAATTTAAAAATATGAAAAAATTAATTTTATTCATTATCGCTTTAATCATTGTTGGGGGAGGCGCTTTTTACGGAGGGATGAAATACGCTGAAAACAAAATTTCCAGCCAAAGAACATCTTTCCAAAATCTTTCGCCAGAGCAGAGACAACAATTTGCTCAGAGGAGAGGAACTAGCGCTAACTTTCTTTCCGGCGAAGTCATTAGCAAAGACGAAAAAAGTTTGACAATAAAATTGCCGGATGGCAGCACAAAAATTGTTTTCTTTTCCGATTCTACCCAAATATCCAAAACAACCGAAGGATCGATAAATGATATTGAAATTGGCAAACCAATTATGGTCAGCGGTGACCAAAACCCGGATGGTAGTGTAACAGCCAAAACAATTCAGCTCTCTCCCCGTTATCTAATCCCAAAGAAATAGTAGATAGCAAGTTGGGGTAAAGAGTTTCAAAAATTTGGCATTCTAGAACGTCAAGTCAACGCCAACTTTTGATAAAACTCGTCATTTGGGAATGACGAGTAAATGACGATTTTAATTCCCTCTTAATAGAGGATTTTTGACTTTTTTACCCATTTTTGAATATAAAATAAGGGCGAGGTCGCGAGCCAAAGCGAGCGACCGAGCCCCCAAAGAGAGAA
>JBMFNW010000031.1:0-3058 GCA_049969975.1 Candidatus Nanoarchaeia archaeon | reverse complement strand
CAAAAACCTCGCTGGCGGTAAAAATGAGGAAAAATTCATTTTTTCCTCAAAAATACATCCAAGAGGTAAACTCCTGAAATCACTTGCTTACACAGGAAAATATCTGGTCTACTAAAGAAGTAAATTTGTTTGAATTTTTTCTTTTTGGTTTGGTATTTTTTTCGTATTCTTTAGCTTCTTCACGTTCTATAAGTATTTCCTCAGGAGATTTATTGTATGGAAGATCTATTTCGATTCTTCTTTTTTCAAAAAAGTCATAACGGTCTTCTTCATCTAAATACGATAATAAATCATTTACATATTCAACCTTTCTCTTGCTCTTGATATCTAAATGAGAAAATTTGTTCTTATATAAGTGATACTTTTCTTCTGAAATTTTCAAGGATCCGTTTTCTCTAACTAAACAACCTGTTCGAGATCCTTGCTTTTGCAAATTTGTTATTGCTTCCCGAACACAAATAGCAATATAGTTTCTAAGTGGACCTAATTTAGAGTTATACTTTTTTAGTCTCATAAAACAGACAACTTTTATCTCAGAAAATATGTCCGCAGGTGAATTGTTTACAGGATCATAACTTATCAAAAGGTCTATCGTGCCATCTCTTACGAGTTTTTTGAAAATTTCTTCAAGAATTTGTAGAACTTCCCGAGGATCAATACCGTTTGATCCGTTTGGTTTTTTTGCCATTTCGCCACCTCTTTCTATTTTTATCTTTCATTTTAGTATACTTCTGGATAATGTCAATATCGAAGTCAAGTTTTGCGACTTTCTTCCCCCTTTGAAATTGTAAGCCTTAATAGGAAAACTTTCCTAAAATAAATTAAAAAAAGAAAGAAACTAAAAAACGCTAGAAATTAATAGCAAATAAGAATTTTAAGGGCTTTCCCAAATACCGCCTGCTGGGGCTGGGAAAGCCTTAATTAAAAAGGCGGTGCAAAAATACCCCAGCTACCTAAACTGTACAATGTATTACGAAAAAGAAAATATGCAGTTTAGGTAATTAGGTGAAAACCTTGCTTGTTTTGAACGAACTTTTAGAAACTTTTGAAGAAAATTTTCAAAAAGAAGTAGAAGAAAAAGAAAAAAAATTTAAAATTCCTCCTGAAGCAAAAGCTCTTGGTATGTACTTAAGAAGATTGAGAAAAGAATTAGGCCTTAGTCGTGATGCAGCTGGAAAAGTTGTAAACAGAGCTCCTCACCTAATTACCTATTATGAGAATGGATACGTTCCCCCTCTTGAAAAATATGTTGTATATCTTGCTACAAAAGCAAATTTAAGTGACGAAGAAATTGAAAGCCTTTTAGAAAAAGCAAGATATGTAAGAACCTTGAGAAGAAGATGGAGATAAATTAAGAAAAAGATGGAGATAAGTTGAGGAGAAGATGGAGACAAGAAGAGTTGTAGGTATTCAACTATCTCCAAAAGAAGCTGAAATTATAAAAAAAGCTTTTCTTTTGTCTCCTTTCAGAAATGAAAGAGAATTTTTTAGAGTAATAGGTAAATGTTTAGTTGATTCTGTTAAAGAAGTAATAAATAATGGCAATGGTACAATTCATAGAAATAGTACAATTTCAGTTATTTCCTCTGATAAGAAAAATAATGAAGAAAGTACCTATAACTACTTAAATGTGCCTTATGATATTGGTAAGATTAAAAGAAGTCAAACCGTATTAAAATATGTTCCTATATATGCCGATGAAGTAACTTGGAATTTCCTCAAAAATCAAGTAAAACTTAACTGGCTTGTTAAGTTTTGTGTTATAGTTGCTGCTAATTATTTACTCAGAAAATATTCCAAAAAAAAAAAAAAACTTAAAAACGTGAGAAATGAAAAATGAGATTTGTGTTGTAGGTATAGATACAGGAACTAGAAAAAGTTTAGGTTATATCATTTTAAATTTTATAGTTTCTGATGATATTAAAGAGTATTTCAAAAATTTCAAGAAATCTTATTTGAAAGATCCTGAAAAAAGAAGTAAGTATTTTAGAGATCTTTTTTTCAATGACGGAAAGTTTCTTAGTTACTTTATTGTTTCCTATGGGGTGTTAGATTTTTCTCTTGAAAAAAGGAAAGAGTCAATTGAATCTATTCTTGCACATGTTAAAAGTGTAGAAGATAGTTTCAAAAGCAACTCTTTTAATTCAAGCAATTCGAATTCAATGGAAGTAATTTTTGGAGTTGAAGATTTTTTGTTTTTTAACCTAAATGGGAAGTATAAAAGACGTTATAATGTTAAGCCAGCAAGTTGGCTTACTGTTGCAAGAATGCAAAATGCTATTGGCTTTATAGAAGGAAGTCTTTCTTCTTATGGATATCAAGTGAAGCTTATAAAACCTAAAACCTGGAAAATTCTAGTACCTTATTGTAATCTTTTAGCAGCTAGTCTAAACTTAGATTTCAAAAAATTTAACAAGAGTGAAAGGTCTCATATTTTTTCTGCAATAGGTATTGCGTTCTATACTGCTTTTGGTTTTGTGCAAAACCAGTTTAGTAAATTTAGAGGATAAATTTGACTTATTTTCTGTTTTGATCTAAAGACTTTTTCACTGATTCCCTACACATTTTAGCAAGAAGACTAGCTCCACTTTTTTCAAGTTCATCTGCTTTTTGAAGAGCTTCAGTATATTGTTTTTTATCTATGTAAAGGAAGCATTTTTCTGCAAGTATGTTAATTTTTTCATTCGTCATTTCGTTTCTTAACCTTAATATATTCAAAGAGCATTCAGTTTTATACAACGGATTTTCTAACCTTGAACAAAATAAAAGTTCTGCTCCTTGATCTTTAATTATTTCTCTAAATCCTCTGTAAAATTCAAGAAATGATTTTTGCTGGTTTTGAGCGTTTAAATTTTCTACTGCTAAAAGGATAAAGGTAATTAATAGCACAAATTTCTTTACCATATCGTTGTTCCTTTCCTAATTTTAAATTTCTAATTTAAAATTTAATTAGATTGAGAAATTTAGACGGCTAATATTGTGGGTATTTTATAGGCTAAAAAGTAGTTCCGCTATCCTGCCCTATGGTAGGATAGGTAGGAGTAGGGGCAGTGTGAAC
>JBMFNW010000030.1:0-3063 GCA_049969975.1 Candidatus Nanoarchaeia archaeon | reverse complement strand
GCATCAGATACCACCCTAAAGGCTACCTTGTCGTCGTTTACAGGGGCTGACTGCCACTGTTTAACCGCATTGAGCCATCGCTCAAGATAAGGGCTTAAAGGCTGGTTTTGTGCTTTCAGCATAATGGCTTTAACTGCAGGAAAGATTGGATAATATGCCAGTAGTTCGGATTTGTAGTAGTCTTTGAAGTAGTTGGTAAGAACAGTAAAAGCAAATACCGGATAGCCGTTATCGTAAATTTCATTGTCAAATGCGTAGTATTTGCCGTTTAACTCAAAAATAGCGTAGGTTGAGTTGTAAATGACCTGTCCAGCACTAAAAAAAGTAACTACTGTATGGTTAAAATAACTTGGAAACAATACTAACTGCGGGTTCTGGCTGCTGAAATCCGGCTTGTTTTTTACCACAAAGTTTACATTAGGCATCACCTGCTTCGCATATGCTAAAACTGTATCTATGTATTGCTCAGACAGGTATTTACTGCCGTTTAAATAAACTGCCGGCGAAGTAAGTACCGGATTCATTCTAACTGCTAAATCATTAAATACGACATCTACGGTTCCAGTTGGGTATTGTTTTTGTGTATCAAGTGTTGCGTTATAGGTTTGCTGAATGTTTCTTTTTGCTTCAGGTTGTAAGTCAATGTCTGTGTATCTGCTGTTTATAGCGCTTGCAAATATAGCGGTAGAGTATCCCGCGCATCCTTGCAAATTAAAGCTTGTGCCGATTAAAAACACGCCCAAGATAAAGAATTTAAGTTTTTTAAACACTTCTACCTCCTTTTTGGCAAATTTCATCAATTTTGTCGTGATTCTCCAAATAGCACCTAACTATCTCATTTAACAAACCCTTGATACTAATTTCCTTTTCTGCACTAAGAATTTTAAGTTTCTTGCGCATTTTTTTTTGACTCTGTTGGCTCTAACATAAAAACCTCCTTAACATACTGCCAAAGAATATGTCAAGAAAAAAGGTTTACTAAATTAAATTATTCACGATTTATTTAAAAGCTTTCTAGAATATCATCAAAACTTTCCTGTGTTGTTACCCTGAATCACTCCAAAAAGCGGTATAAACTCAATTTTTGCTGTCAAAACACTGAAAACGATTGAAAAGCTACCCTCTAAAAAATATAGAATAGAATAATAAATCAACTGACCGCTTATTAGGAAAAAAAAGAAAAGACAATTAAGTTAGTAAAATCTCTAACGCGTAAGCGCTTTTAGAAAAAGAATTTTTTTAAAAAAACACACACAAATAAAGCACAAACATCTTAACTGACTCAAAATTTTTGAGTCAGTAAATTTTCTCTCTGTGTGTTTTATAATATTTTAAATTGTTTTAATATGTTTTCGGTAGCAAAATTTGTTATTATAACAACAAATTTTGAGCTAACTTGTAAGTTTATTACAGTAACTTGTAAGTTTATTACAGTAACTTGTAAGTTTATTACAGTAACTTGTAAGTTTATTACAGTTAGTTGTAAGTTTATTCTTGACAAAAACTTACAATATTGTATAATTGTTACAAATTGTTACAAAGGGGGTATTATATGGAAAAAATTAAAAAGTTTAGCGACCATGACTTAGTTATTTTAGGCAACAATATTATAGAAGCGCGCTATGATATGACAGCCCCGCAACTAAAGCTTTTTATAGCGCTTATTTCTTTAATTAAGAAAGATGACACTGATTTTAAAGAATACGCTATACATCAAGATATTTTGATTGATTTATTAAAAATAGATAAAGAAAGTATTTTTAGGGAACTTTTTGTGCTTTCTAAGTCACTTGTAGAAAAAAGCATTTATATAAGAGATAGTGAAAAAAAGAAGTTTAATATATATAGTATTTTTTCTAATATAAAATTCGAAGATGGTTTTTTAATAGCTAAATTTAACGATAAATTAAGACCATTTTTACTACGATTAAGAGAACAATTCACTAAGTTTGAACTTTGTGAATTTAAGCTATTTAAATCAAAATACTCAATTAGAATTTATCAATTATTAAAACAATACTACTCTATAGGTGAAAGAACCTTTGACATAAACGATTTAAGAACAATTTTAAATATTCAACCCGGTGAACTTGGTAATTTTGCTCACTTTAGAGAATTTGTCATTGAAGTAGCCCAAAAAGAACTTGAAAACACTCCAATGGCTTTTGAGTATGAAACAAAAAGACGAGGTAAAGGCGGTAAAGTTACTGAGATTACATTTAAACTCAAAAACCCAAAAGTTTTAAAAGAATTACAGGAAGTAGATAATTTTATTGAACAACAACAAAGCATAAAATCAGATACAGACATTTACTCAACTAACGCAACTCTTAATAAGCTTCTAGAGCTTATCCCGGAAGAAAAACGAACCAATAGCGTTAAAACTTTGCTTTTAAATTATCTCAAGCAGTATGCAAGCGATTACGTTTTAAGCCAGATACAATACACAAATGACCATAAACCAAAAGAATGGCTTGCATACTTAAAACAAGCCATCAAAGAAGACTATGCTAGTTATTACGATAATCTTGAGAAAGAAAGACAAGAAAAAGAGATCAGAAAAAAAGAATTTGAAAGACGCTTAAAACAACTAGAAGAAGAAAGAGAAAATGAGATAGAAATAGCCATAGATAACGAAAAAACCAGAATTTACAAAGAATATTTAGATTCACTTGAAGATAAAGAAAAAAAAGAATTACTAAATGAATATCTCGAGAAAGCAAAAGAATTATATCCAGAAGTAGATGAAAAAAGCTTTGAAATGAAATTAAAAGTAGAACGCTTAATTACCGAAGATATAATTGCAAAAAATGAGTTTTTTCAAAGACGTCTTGAGAAAGCAAAAATTAAAGCAGAAGAAAGAGCTCAAATGTTATTTGAATTAGACAAGAAAAAATTATTAGAACAATTTGGAAGTCTCTAATTTGCCCAAAATCGCTACGCATTTGCCCCAGGTTGCAATGTTTGATGGCTGGTAATGTTTTATTATTACTTGACCCCGAACATAAGCTCCTAGACCCCTTAGATTGCGTGTATGACGGTTTAGGACGCTAACGCTCTCTT
>JBMFNW010000029.1:0-3627 GCA_049969975.1 Candidatus Nanoarchaeia archaeon | reverse complement strand
CTGCAAAGTCTACATAATTGTGATTAGGAATATCTTTGTGAGAAACATTAACTAATCCGCTTGGAGTATAGCGATACGCAAAAATATCGCCCGTAGAGCCCGTAGATAAAAGATAAATCATATCACCATCAATTTGTGCTTCTTTCCAATCTATATCATCGAGGTTTACATACCAAGGCCAACAATTAGACATGCAGTTTGCAAAGTCATCACCCTTACCTTTGCATTGTGAATAACAATTGTTCATTGCTTCAAAGTCACTTTTTCTATATTTAAAAACTACAAGATCTCCAGGCTTCAAAAGTACAACAACCTCAGCAATACCATCTTCGTCCAAGTCACCAACTGCAACATCTACTAATCTATTATTAAAAAAATCAGATTTAATTAATGGATAAATTTTACCTGGGGTTGAGACTATTTCCTGTCCCGATTTGTTAAATACTCCTATTTTTCCTTCATTTGGGATAGTAACGAAAAATTCTTTTCTTCCTTCCTTCGAAGGATTTTCTACTACGAAAGATGTGGAATTAGAAGCTGCCTGCCCACCAATGGTAAAGTACAATTCGGGCTTATGATCCCGTTTTATAGGTGCGCGATAAACTACTGGAACATTATTATAGCGATAGCACTTTGTGCCTGTTTCTTCACACGTTCCTTCTTCAGAATTACTTTCAGAAGAAACTAATTTACTATTAAAAACCTCTACTTCTCTGAGACCGCCGTCTTCAACAAAAAAATTTCTAAGAGATATGCCTCTACCAGATAAGACGTCAGAATTTAAAGAAGAAGTATAATTAAATACGAGTTTCACGCAAGGAAAATCTGAATAATCTGCAGTTATGTTTGTTATTTTGAAATTCGGGTCTGGAACAAAAATCTTGCTTTTTGCTTCGACATACTTGCCTGAGCGTACACCAAAAACAGAAACTTCGACACTACTTGACAAATAGTTTAAAAGATTATCTTTATTTAAAGTAAAGCTGGTATTGAAATATGTACAATTTTCTTCAGCCCTAGAATTGTTATTAACATACTTTCCAAGCGCGTGGTCGTATATGCAAAGTGTTGATGCAATTTTATTACCAATTTTCCACGTTACCCACAAATCTTCAAAGCACAAAGAACTTATATTTGCTTTCGCACTAAAATTAACTGTTGCAGATCCAGAAAGAATATTATTTAATTGTTTTGTAACGTTTACAAAACTTGTTTCAGGCAATTCTAATTTTGGTTCTCTAAAGCAAGGCACTTCGCCGGTTTTTTCATGTAAACTTCGATACAAACCCTTTTCTTGAACAAATCCGCCCTTCATAAAATTAACAAAAATAATAGCAATGACGGCCATTATAACTAAAGCTATTAAGGTTCCTACAACTGGAGATATTCCTTTTTTTATACAATTATTTTGGCACATGTTTAAGGATATCTGCAGGTTGCATTATAACCATTTGTATCTACAACAGTGGCATTTGCACTTTGTACAGGTTGTTTTGTTGTGTTGTATTCTTTTCCATCTAAATAATTTTTATCATTTTGATCAATTTCTGTAAGTTGACTTAATTCATATGTTGTTCCATCGATGGTTACTTTAGTTTCGCTATTTGGAGGAAGATTATCCCAATACTGCAACACAAGATAGTTATTTTTATTAATATATAAATTACACTTTGGAAGGAGGCTTTCTTTTTCGAAAAAGTATTTCGCCTCCAGCCCAGTTAAAGTAACGCTCACATATGCATTTGAAAGTATATTAAACATATATGCTCGATTTTCAGTTTCTGTGTGAAGCACATTGATGTTTTCGCCATAAGATATGTCCCAAATACAATACATACTATTGCATTTATTTATATCAGTTATTTCCTCACAGTTTGGATCTGATATGGCTTGTGTGCAATTTTTTGTAGTCTCATTCCACTTGCAAGCTCCGGGAATACCATTTGTAAAAGGTATTTGTTCACAACTGCTCTTATCTGTTTGAAATTCGCAAGGATAGCTAGGATAAGAATATTTTCTTAGATTAATTATGCAACCTTCATAATAGCCATAGGCATCGAGTGTTATAGAACTGTAATCAATACTACAAGATGCAGTAATATTATAATCTGGTAAAATAACTGTTAAATCGGGATTTGTAGAGGCATATTTCAAAAGATAAATATCAAATAATTCGGAAACATTTTTGACAAAAGCATCTTTTTTTTGGCACGCTTTAGACATGGCATCAGAATAATTTGTTCTATTAATATTCCAAAGCGCGCCATAGCCTGCTTCTTGCAAAGCTTGTGAAACAAAAACTTTTGCTTTTTCAGTTTCTGCAAAAGCAACCATTAGTGCTGCGCGATCTTCTCCAGTAGTCATTTCAAACTCATATGTTTCTGTATGATACCTAAAAATGAAATAAAGGATTATAACTAAAATTAAAACTGCTGCAAAACCAAGACCTTGACCTCTTTTTGAAAATTTAAATTTTATAAGACTCATTTGGCACCTTCCGCAGCCATTTCTTTTAAGACGTTGGTTTTAACTAATAAATTTACTAAATATGCACACTCGTCAATTTTTGCACGTTTTGATAAGGTCACATTTACTTTGTTATTTGTTTCATCTGTTTCTAAAATATATAAAACATATGGAATATTATTCATAGATACTTTTGCTTCAACAAAATCTAACGTATCCGGATCGTCTTCGACAGAAGGCTTCTTATCACACGTGCATATATCTTTGCACTTACTTACGCCAATTTTGCCTGAAGTTTCTAAAATCACATTACAATCACCATCTGGAGTTGAAAATTTCACTGTCACCCCAGGAGATCCTTCTTCAGTACCAGACCAATTGCAGTTTGCTCCTAATTCATTTGGCTTTATTGGAACATAAGCGCTACAGCTAAAATACTCTTTACCTTTTATTTTATCTTTTGGGTTGAAACTTCCAAAAGTTTTAATTTTTGTTCCGGTATAATCAATAACTGTTAAATTCCAATTTCCATTTCCAAAGCCATTATCTAGTAAAGAAGTTACATTTCCCTTCCAGTTTTCCCAATCTCCATCTAAACCACTATAACTTAACCATTCGCCATATGTTATGTCTGGTAGATTTGAGGTTGTGCGTAGAAGATTTATTAATGAAATTTCGCAAGAATAAGCAGCATCTGCAGAAATAACTGTTGCGTGTGCATTTATTTTAAGAGATGGCCCTTTAACTCCAAACAAAAAAACAACTACCAAAAAGAAAATAATTGTAGAGAAAACCAACTCTAGTAACATATCTGCTGCACCTTTTTTACAATTTTGTTTATTCATTTTAGCTACCAGGCTCAGGAGTTAGTGTTAAATTCATTTTACCTAAAGCCGTACAGCTTCCATTTCGAATCAAAACCAAATATGTTCTTGTTATGTTTTTCCATTCTGTAGTTGGGTACCCCTTAGGTTTTAATTCAATTCCACCAAAACTAGTAATGCTGCAAATACCTGTGCCTAGAGATGTAAATGGTGTTATGTTTGTAATGTTTGCAAAAAAAAGCAACCTCTTTCCATCCTCAGTTCTAACTTGAAGCATCGGATAACATTCATTATCTAAGTTTTGAAGTTTGGCCGAATCAATAATTCCAGCACTTAC
>JBMFNW010000028.1:0-3684 GCA_049969975.1 Candidatus Nanoarchaeia archaeon | reverse complement strand
CTGCTAGTTATTGGAATGGAAGCACATATAAAAATTTTACTCAAACAAGCTCAAGCGCTACTTTTTATATTCCACAATATGTCAACTTAACTATTCGTGCTTATCGCTCAAATCAAATTTGGAATACGACATTTAATGTTACTAAATCGCAATATGATATTTATTATTTTTTTGTTAACAATCCGCCAGTAGCAAACTTTACATACACTATTAATGGCTTAACAGTTACTTTTAACGCATCTATATCTTACGATCCTGATAACGATTCTTTGTCATATTCTTGGGATTTTGGAGACGGCAGCACAGGTGCTGACGAATTTATAAGCCATCAATATGCTGCTGCAGGAACTTATACTGTTAAATTGACTGTTTCAGATGGTCAAGCAAACAGCTCTAAAACAGTCAACATAACTGTTGGCACCCCAACTCCATCAGCTGGAGAAGTTTATGTCAAAAGACTTTCTTTTGATGATGTTGTTAAGCCTGGTGAAGATGTAGAATTTGAGCTTAAAGTAATTAATAATGCTAGTTATGAAGCAGAAGATGTAAGCGCAGAAATTAGAATTGTTGGCATAAATACAGATAATGAAGATTTAGCAGAAGAAATAGATTTTGGCAGAATTTCGCCAAACAAAACCAAAACAGAGACAGCCATTATAACAATACCTACAAATGCTAAAGCAAAATATTATTCTGTTGTAGTTATTTTATCTTGGGTTGATAGCTCTGGAAATTATCACGAAGAGCTCGCTGCTTCAAGTAAAATACGCGTTGAGCGAGCAAAACACCAAATTTCAATTGCTGCTTTGAAATTTAATAATGTTAGTTACTTACCAGGTAGTAATGCTTATGTTGCAATTGTACTTGAAAATGACGGCGCGTCGGATGAAAACATTTTACTTAGACTAACTTCTGATTTTGGTACAAACGAACAAAGTGCATTGTTTACGCTAAAGTCTGGTGAGTCAGAAGTACAATATTTGAGCTTTTTAATTCCTGATAATATAAAGCCTGGAAAATACTTTGTTACTGTAACAGCAAAATACGGCACAAACTCTACAGTTATTAAGAAAGACGTAATTACTATCGAATCTCCTTCAGCAACTACAGGTAGTAGCGTAGTTATAGTTCAAACAACTCAAGCAGAAGAGTCAAAACCACAAATACCAGTATTAACAATTGCTTTGCTTGTAGTAATTGCAATTTTGGCTTTTATCGTAACTTGGCTTGGGTTTGAATTAAGACCAAGTCCTATTGTAGTAAAAAGGAGGGTAAAATGAAATACAAACTATTTAGTGTTTTGTTAATTTTTGCTTTAGCACTAACTGTATTTGTGCCTTTTGGAAGTGCACAAACTCAAACATATCTAGTCATAGAAGATGCAGACTTTAATGATCCAATTTCACCAAACTCAATACTTACCGTTGAAGCAACTCTTTTGAACATGCACGAAATTAGAGCCGTAGAAAAATTAGAAATTAAAGCTTGGCTGGAAAATGCTTTTGGCGAAAGAGTATCAGATAAAGCTACAATATCTGGCTTGGTTTTACAAGCACAAGGCGAAAGAAATGTTAAATTAAAAATTTCCATTCCAGCAAACATTATGCCTGGAACATACACTTTAAAAATAATTGCAACAGGCAAACTTGAAAAAAGTACAGAAAAAGTTTCAGCTGAATACACAGATCAAATTGATATTGAAGCAAAAGAAGATTCTTTATTTATTTCAGACATAGAATTTTCAAAGAACGAATATCGTTCTGGAGATAATGTTGATCTTGCAATTACTGTTATTAATAATGGTCTCGAAGACCAAGATAATGTGGTTGTTAGCATAAGTGTGCCAGAATTAGGTGTTACAAAATCAATCCAGCTTTTAGGCCCATTATATTCTGGTACTTCTCAAACAGTTTATTTCACATTTGTTGTTCCAAAAAACACAGATAGCGGAATTTACACAATCAGAGCTACAGCAGCAGATAACTTGGTTAAAACTTCAAGAAGCGCCACTTTTGTTGTAAAGGAATTAAAAGAAGAATCAAAATATTCGACGTTATTAGTAACAAAAGAGTTAAGAAAAGGCCAAAGCACAGAGATTTCTTTTAAAGTTGTAAATTCAGACTCTGAGCTAAAAAATTATACAATTTCTTTTGTTTCCACAGGACTTTCTGCAAGCATAGTGCCGACAAGCTTTAGTTTGTTACCAGGACAAAGCAAAGTTCTTACAGCAAAAATAACTGCTAGTGATGTCGGCCAGCAAATCGGTGAGATTTCAGTTTTTGAAAATGGCAACACAATTTCTGTCCTAAGGATTGTTGCAAATATTACAGATAATTACTTAACACCATTCGCAATCACTTTCATTGTGCTAGTGCTTCTTATTGTTGCAATAATTATTTACCGCGAGTATAAATTCAACAACAATAAACCAAAACTAAGAGCAACGGCATACTATTAAATTTTTTCTCTTTTTAGTGGAAAAATTTTTAAAAGATAAATTTTTTTTATTTTTGGAGGTTAAAATGGATTTATCCAAATTAGATTGGAAAGCAATAGGTATTGGCGTAGTGATTGCTTTTGTTGTTAGTTTAATACCATTGATCGGATTTATAGGCCCAATAGCAGGCGGTGCAGTAGCAGTTTATTTTGCAAAAGTTAAAGAATCGAAGCTTGGAGCAACTTATGGTGCAGTTGTTGGTTTCATCGGCGGCCTTGTCACAGGAATAATTGGTAGTATAGTTCTAAAAAACGCGATGCAAATGATTCCAACAATCGCAGGAATTTCAGCAAGTACAATTTTAGCCATGGCAATTGTTATCTCGATTGTTCTCAACACATTGTTTGGGCTGATTGGCGGTGTTCTTGGTGTTAAGTTTGTAAAGAAAAAGTAGGGTTAATTTATTTTATTTAACTTTTTTGTATTTTTAGAATTTTTAAGAATTTTTTAAAAGATAAATTCATCAATTGTTCGGCTGGGAATATTAAACAATTCTGCTAAAGTGTTTGAATCAAACTTTTGCCATCGAAAAGCTGAGTTAAGAGCGCTGAATAAATTTTATGCCTCTCCAGGCGCTCAATTTATAATTATTTAGGGAAGAAAGAGAGTTGGCAAGACAGAGCTTGTTAAACAATTTGTAAAGTACAAGCCGAATTATATATATTTAACATCAATTAAAATTTCATATTTGCCCTCATTTACTTAATTTCTTTCTCATCAGCCACTTCTTATTCCCTATTTGTTGACAGTCGTATCCTTGGTTAGCAAGAGGCACTTTTTCTAATTCCAATTCTCTCTGCACATCACCAACTTTCAATTCAATAGCATCAGAAACCCTCATTCCTGTTTGAGCTATGAATAAAATTCTAAATTTTTCTTCTAAATCTTTTTCTCGAATCTTCTGGATGAAGTCTTATAATTCTTGACTTTAGAAAGTATCTTGAACAAGAGGAAGTTGCAAAAGAATTAAAAAGAAAACAAATAATTTAATGTGGTGAAAATGGTAAATGAACAAAACAAAAAATTTGTTGAGTTGATTTGGAGTGGAAAATACGACGAGTTTAAAAAAGGAAGTAAATTGCCATTAGAAAAACCCAACTTACCATTTCAACCAGTAGAGACAATTAATCTACCACGAATCAAAGGTGGTATACAACAAACATTTGGTAAAGATTGGCCAGAAAATT
>JBMFNW010000027.1:0-3699 GCA_049969975.1 Candidatus Nanoarchaeia archaeon | reverse complement strand
CAAATCGGCCATGAGCCAAAACAAAATTGGTTCGTCAAAAGAATCAAAAAATATCAGGTGATTACTTTCACGTTCGGATTCCTGCTCCTTTATCAGCTCACAACATTTTTAATTGGATACTTTGCCGATAAGGAAGCATTTT
This sequence comes from Candidatus Nanoarchaeia archaeon, assembly GCA_049969975.1. Taxonomy (GTDB): domain Archaea; phylum Nanobdellota; class Nanobdellia; order UBA10117; family UBA10117; genus JAWAPU01. The sequence goes on along the minus strand of JBMFNW010000027.1, from coordinate 3,557 downwards.
TAGAAAAGTTTGGCCTGAATATTTGGTTTTGGGCAATCGGCATTCCCGTAATTTATTTTCTTCAATGGCTATTGGTGATATGGGTGGCTTCAAAATTTACAAGAGAATCATTAAAACAAAAATTTTTTCGTCATCCGATAGCAACAAATGTCCTCTTTATTTTATATATCACTGATTTGCACTACAGGTTAGCAAAATATAGCGGGGGTGGTATTGTTACGATTTTTGAGACAATTGTATATTACGCTTTTATATCGTTCCTCTGGTGGTTACTGATATGCTGGATTAGTAGTAAAATTTTCAAAAAGCAAAGGTCCCAGTGGCATTGGTACAAAAAGGTAATTGAAAAAATTTTTGTTTTTATGCCGATTGCTTACAAAATAATTTTAGGTTTAATCGTGGCGTTAATATTATTCTTTGTTATATTTATTTTGATAACGGTCGTTTTCAAATATTCAGGTCAAGATTTGAAAATGCTATTTTCTTAATTTAAAATAATCATATGAAAACTATCGGCAAAGTAATCGGCTATCTAATGTGGATAGGAGCAGGAATCCTAATGTTTATTTTTTGGCTCATGGCCATGAGTAAATGGTTAGGCTTGCTCGGTACAATATTAGCATTCGTATTAGCACCAGGATTAGTGATATTTCCAATCGTATTTTGGATTGTCGAGGGGGTGTTCCCAGCTTTCTATTTCATAGCTTGGGGCGTTGGAATAGTCGGGATGATAATCAGCGGTCTTTCAAGTAGCGACGATTAAAAATAAAAATCGTACATCACATAACAAAGTATATGAGATTCAAGAAAAAGTGCGTAAATAATTTTCAAAGGTTGCACTTTTTCTTTCACCAAAATTTCGCCTCCTTTATAATAAAATAATTAGGAAGTCGGCGAAACTTCTCATATACTTAAACGTTAGATGAAATTACATTAAAGGAGGGAAAAAATGAATATTTATTTCAAAGCTTTCCTATTCTTAATATCTTTTTCCATTTTTCATTTTGGTTATGAACTTACTGGGTTAGGATTTTTAGTTCCTTTTTTTGGAATAAACGAGTCTGTATTTCAACACCTTAAGATGGCTTTTTGGGGCTATCTGCTCTTGTCTATAGTTGAATATTTTTTGCTTAAGAAGAAAATTAAACAAGGAATTATTAATTTTTGGTACTCAAGAATTTTTACTGCAATAATAATTCCATGGATAGTAGGTTTTATGTGGTACCTGCTACCAGCAGTTTATGGAAGAGCGGAATCTTTGATTATAGATCTTATCTGGGCAGTAGCAATAACTTATCTGTCAGGTTTATTTGTGATTGTGATAGAAAAAGATATAGAAAAAATTCAGTTTAGCCACAGGACTAAAGTTGTTTTGTTCATGATATTAATAATTTCGGCTTTCCTTTTTGTTGGGTTTACCTATAAGCCACCTTGGATAGATCTTTTTATTGATCCAGAGGCATTATGAGAAGGAGTTTAGAAGATGATAAAAGAGCAACTTCATCTAACAGCTGATAAAAGGCTTTGCAGCTTCGCCCAAATTGCCTTCGGCAACTTCTTTTATCCGCAGGACGTTATATAAAATGGCGGCTAAAATGACATAGTAAAAATATAGAGGAAATTAAGCCATGAAGAAACTATCGGTATCAATTAGAATATATATCGGTCTCATCATAACTCTCGCTATTTTGGCAGCAATTAATGTCTTTTTACCCCAAGGTTCTTTCTTACCAATTTTGCCAGAACAAGAACTTCCAGCTTCTAAACCAGTGCTCGCCCTTGTGAATGCAGCCATCATGCTTATTCTATATGGTGGCTTGGGTTTTCTTGGATTAAAGCTCTCACAAAAACTTGGCTTTGCTGACATTTGGGATTCGAAAGTTTATAATAAACAAAGGTTTTTGATACCTGCACTTGTTGGGATAGCTATTGGTGTATTTTTCATTTTCGCCGATGCCATTTTGAGTCAATTTCATACCTTAGGACCACTTCCTCATCCACCATTTCCTACTTCCCTTGTAGCTTCAGCAGCTGCCGGTATTGGAGAAGAACTAATATTTCGTCTGTTTTTCATCTCGTTTTGGGTATGGCTTATTTCCTACATGGTTTTAAAAAGGAGATGGCAAAATCAGATTTTTTGGCTTGTCGCTGTTTTCTCAGCTCTTGCATTTGCTTTCGGGCATATCCCTTCGGTAATGATTCTTTTTGGTTTGAATAATATTAATGAAATTCCACTTGCTCTTATGAGTGAGGTTATTCTTCTCAACGGAGTACTTTCACTTTTTGCTGCCTATTACTCCAGGAAATTTGGATTTCTGGCTGCAGTTGGTATACATTTTTGGACAGATGTGGTATGGCATGTTGTTTGGGGAGTGATTTAATTATGTCGCCACTTCATATAACAGCGGATAAAAGGTTTCCCCCAAATTGCCTTTGGCAACTTCTTTTATCCGCAAAATGTTAGGCGAAATTCTCAAAGGAGTAAGTAAGTTATGTTTAATCTATTCAAAAAGGATCCGGATACATTGTTAAAGGAAGCTACAGCCAAAAAGAATGCTGGAGATTTAGAAAATGCAATTAAGCTATTGAGAGATGCATACAAAGAAATTGGCAAGGGTTCGATAATCTATCCAGTCGACACTTTTTTAAGACTGCCACTATATCTTCAAGAAGCAAAAAAGAATGATGAGGCATGGCGAGAATTTAACCTTTTGCTGACAAAAGGGTATCCAAATCAAATGAACAATCCAGAACTTATTCCGATGGAGCATTCGATTATTTATGACAAAATGCGATTATTCCTCCAGCGAGAAGGGAAAAGCGAATTAGCAGTAAGATTTGGTATTTTCTCATACCTTTCATGGGCAATTGGATTATATAGGCAAAAAAGAAAAGATGAGTTAAAGGCATATACTTCAAGAGAGACTTTTGAAGAAACTATAAAGAAGTTACTCAAAAAAGCCAAAAAAGAAAACTTAATAGAAAAAATTAATCCTATAGTAGAAGAACAAATAAAACATCTACCTAATATTGATTTTGGAGAATTAGCAAAAAGAATTGATGGAGTAGTTTTTGAATAAATTTTTCAGAACTTCGCCTAACAGCGGATAAAAGGCTTCCCCAAACCCAGCCCTTTTTTGGGGTTGGGCTGTGGGTGTGCTTGATCAAACAAATAGTATGAGAGTTCCATTGACCTGTCTGCCTTCGGCACAGGCAGGCAAATTTTTGCTTCGCAAACAATTTTTTTATGCTGGGAACGTTATATGAAATTGCTGTTTCAAAGGAGGTGACAAATTATGGCAACCAGAAAATTTAGATGTTCCGAGTGTGGACATACTTGGGAGATCCCTTATGGAGGCCCAAGACCTGTCCAGTGTCCGCAATGTAAAAGTGTCAATATTCATCGGGCGGAAGAGGATAGTGGTTTTGCCCGTAAAGGTGGAAGGGGCAGGAGAGGAGGACCGCCATGGACGAAGTAAAACTTGGCATGGGATCGGGTGGATTTTGTATATGTCCGAAGTGTGGCTATAAAAAACCGCATGAAGCAGGGATACCAT
>JBMFNW010000026.1:0-4213 GCA_049969975.1 Candidatus Nanoarchaeia archaeon | reverse complement strand
GCAATAAAACAATAAGCCAGCTTGTCGAATTTATTTATTAAAACCCCATGTTTTATTTTGAAATGATTTGCCAAATATAAAACCCTTTTTAAATCAAAAAGGGCAGAAGGGGTGGGTTCTGTAACTGCTAAAACAAAATCAGTTCCAACCAAAGAAGCAATCACTGGGCAGCCGATTCCAGGCGAAGAATCTATAATCATTACATCGGCTTTTAGTTTTTTGTTAATCTTATCAGCATATTTTCTTACTTCAGCAACAACTTCACCCGAAGCCAATTCCCCCAATTTAAGTTCACTTGAAACTAAATTGACATTGTAATTTTTCCCAGTATAAATTTTGCCAATTTCTTTTTTAGTTTCCGTTATGGCGCCATAAGGACAGGCAGCTATACAGGCCTTGCAACCAATGCAAAGATCTTTCACAAAAGCAGGAAATTTACCTTTAACAAAGACAATGGCATTTTGTTTGCAAACCGAAGCGCATTTGCCGCACTTTTTGCATTTTTTAAAATCCCATTTGGGAATTGGTTGATAAACAGTAGCTGACTTTTTTCTTTTTATCGAAAGCAAAAGATGGTCATTGGGACATTCCGCATCGGCATCAACCAACATAGTTTTAACTTCTCTGGCAAATTCTACAGCCAAAGAAGTCGCCACCATTGACTTGCCAACACCACCTTTTCCGCCAGTAATTGCAATTTTCATGATTAGAAAATGTCTCCTTCGGTTAAATTTTTTAGTTGATTTTCTTCTAAAGCCTTGAGATTATTTAATATTGATCCTTGAATTGCTTTAAAAACTTTAATTTTGTAATTTTGAAATTTTTCGAAAGCTCTTGAGCCAAGACTAAAAGTGATAACACAATTTACACTTTTTTTAGCTAAAAAATCTGGGGGGAGTTCTTTACCTTTAATTTCTGGATTTTCAAAAACTTCAAAACATTTTGTTTCTGTATCAAAAATCAAAAAATTCTTTGCCCTTCCAAAATGCAAAGCCACTTCATCTTTTAAAGAATTTCCGTTTGTGGCAATGGCGATTTTCATGGAGAGAATTCTCCTAATTTTCCAGAAATAAAATCTTGAAGCACTTCTTTCACTGTTCCACTCCCTGAAAAAACTTTGATATTAAATTGTCTCAACACCTCAAAGGCCCTTGGTCCAATGTTTTTTGTAATTACCGCCTCAACTCCCTTTTCAGCTATTAATTGAGAAGCAAAAATTCCCGCCTCACCCATTCTGTTTTGGGCTTCGTTTTTTATTACTTCAAAATCTTTTATTTTTCCCTTTTCAATTTCAGCAATGATAAAATAAGGCGCTCTGGCAAAAACTTCACTAACTTTACTCTCTAAATTTTTCCCTTCAGAACTTACAGCAACTTTCATTTTGATTTCTTGCCCTCTATTTCCTCTAACCTCGCTTTGATTTCCTTTAATTCTTCTTTTCAAACCTTTTACCGCGCCTTTTAAGGCTTTTTCTGCAAGTTCGCCAATTCTTAATTGTGGACTTGAAGATGTTTCTGGAAAAATAAGTCCTGCTGCAAATTCTCGCTCTTTACTTACAACTTTTCCCCATTCTTCGAAAAAAACAATATCTTCTATTCCAATTCTTTGTATGGGTTTTGGTACTTCTGCAGGCAAGCCGAGGGGTATGATTGCATGAATTCTAATCGAGTCGGGTATCCTAAACTCTTTTCTCAACCTAAATTCTGTAAAAGAACCTACAAAAGTACTACCTATGCCAAAATTCCAAGCAGCCAGCATCAAATTTTCCGCGGCTAATGCCGCGTTTTGATAATCGTAAAGTTCTACACCTCTCTTATCATACTCTTTTTCGAGCAACTCAGGATCTGAACAAATAATAACAATTACTGGTGCTTGCGCAATCCATTCTTGCTCAAGGGCTGCTTTTGCCACAATTTTCTTTTTACTTTCATCTTCAACAACTAAAAATCTCCAATTTTGTATGCCGCCTGCACAAGGTGCAAAATTCGCTGCATCTAAAATCGCATGCAATATTTCTTCAGGAATTTTTGTTGGCTTGAATGCCCTAACACTTCTGCGACTTTTAATACAAGTTAAGAGCTCCATACATTTTAAGTAATTTTGTGCATTATAAAATTTGCTTTTATATACTATAAAATTGCTTTTATACAAAAGCTGCAACAAAAAACATTTATAATCCTCTTCAAATATTTGAAAATGCGCTATGCACTTTTAGTAGATACTTATGAACGTCTTGAAGCTACTTCAAAAAAATTAGAAAAAACAGAAATAATTGCTGAGCTACTTAAAAAAACGCCTCTCACTGATTTACATAAAGTAACTCTTTTGCTTTCGGGAACTGTATTTCCTCTCTGGATGCCGCAAGAACTTGGTGTTGCAGAACAACTTTTAATTAAAGCGATAGCAAAAACCACAGGATCTTCAGAACATAAAATCATTGAACAGTTTAAGAAAACAGGAGATCTTGGAAAAGTAGCAGAATATTTAATATCTAGCAAAGCACAAGCAACACTTATTCGCGAAAGTCTTACTGTTACAAAAGTTTTTGAAAATTTGAAAGAAATTGCACTGCAAACAGGACCCGGCTCTCAAGATAGAAAGCTTATGCTTATTTCTGAGCTTCTTTCAAGTGCAGAACCAAAAGAAGCATGTTATATTTGTAGAACTATTTTAGGTCAGCTAAGAGTTGGCGTGGCTGAAGGCATACTACGAGATGCAATTGCGCAAGCATTTAAAGTGCCGCCAGAAAAAGTTGAAACTGCTTGGAATTTCTTGCCAGATTATGGCGAAATAGCAAGAATTGCTGCTGAAAAAGGTGAAAAAGGTTTAGAAAAAATAGAATTGCAACTCGGAAGGCCTTGTGCAGTTCTTTTAGCTGAAAAAGCACCAGATCTCAAAACAGCCCTAGAATCTTTTGAACACCCTCTTTTGCAATACAAATACGATGGCATGCGAAGTTTAATACATGTAAAAGGAAATAAAGTATGGTTATTTACGCGTAGGCTTGAAGATGTAACTTCTGCATTTCCAGAAATTGCTGAATATGCAAAAAAAGGTCTTAGAGCAAAAGAAATTATAGTTGATGGAGAAACTCTTGGCATCGATCCAAAAACAAAAAAACCAATACCATTCCAATTACTATCTACAAGAATAAAAAGAAAATATGGTATAGAAGAAGCAATGGCTGAAATGCCTGTTCAAGTCAATCTTTTTGACATACTTTACTTGAATGGCAAAACTCTTTTTGATTTGCCGTTACGAAAAAGATTTCAAATTTTAAAAGAGCAAATAATCGAAATACCTGAAAAATGGCGCATTGCAGATTCTTTAGAAACAAAAGACTACAAATCTGCTGAAAAATTTTACAAAGCTGCACTTGCTGCAGGTCATGAAGGACTTATTGTCAAAAATCTTGATGCTAAATATGTCCCTGGCAGGTCTGTCGAAGGTGGTTGGCTAAAAGTCAAACCAACTTTAGAAAGCCTTGATCTTGCAATTACTGGCGGTCTTTGGGGTACTGGCAAAAGAACTGCGTGGGTTGGCTCGCTTATTCTTAGTGCTAGAGATCCAGATACAGGAGAATTAAAAGAAGTTGGAATGGTTGGAACTGGGATCAAAGAGAAAAAAACAAAACCAGAAGATATAACTTTTGAAGATCTTACAAAAATGTTAAAGCCTCTTATAATAAAAGAAGAAGGACAGAGATTTTGGGTTAAGCCAAAAATAATAATCGAAGTAAGTTATGAAGAGATTCAAAAATCACCAACATATGCAAGCGGCTTTGCACTTAGATTTCCTAGAGTGGTACGCCTTAGGCCTGAAAAAGAAGAACCAGATGATCTTGAAAGGGTTAAAAAAATATACGAGATGCAAAAAGGCAGAAAAAAAGCTGCTAAATAATTGAATTTGCTACAAAGAAGGAAAAATAAATTAACTTTCTGAATTAACTTTCTGCTCAACTGCTTTTCTTAAAAATGTTGGGCAAAAAAGATTTGAGTTTATAACGCTCTTTTAAGAAAGTAAAAAATAGCTATGGAAAAAATTTGAGTTATTAAAATAAAAATTGTTAAACAAGAGAGCGAAATTTCATAGAAAATTCCAATCAGAGATCCGCTTATAAGAGAAGCAAAACCGTAGAAAGCTGTGAAAATTCCGTAAGCAGAACCTCTTTTTGAAATCGGTGTTATATCCGCAATAGCGGCTCTCATTATCG
>JBMFNW010000025.1:0-4693 GCA_049969975.1 Candidatus Nanoarchaeia archaeon | reverse complement strand
CTTTCAATTAAAACATATTTAAATTCTTCAGGGAAAATAGGTAAATCTGAAAGAATCCACTTTTCAGGAAGTATTTTTTCATCAATTTCAAAAAGATGTCCGTATGCCCAAGTTATAGCATATTTTTTGCTTCCTTCTGCACATAAATAGTACCCTTCCTGAGGTTTTACTTGCTGAAAAGCTTTCGCAATATCTCTTGCTACCGAAGGTTTTTCACAAAGAATAACTATCATAGGAACTTATTTTATTTTTTTAATTAGGCTATAGTCTATTTTAACTAAAAATAATTAAGAGAAAGAACAAACTATGCAAGTTGGATCTAGAGGCATGCATTTCTAAAATCTAAATATAAAAATTAGATACCATAAATTCCACCAATATAAATCAAATTTTTGACGAAATGGTGCCCAGAAAGCATACTTTTTTTTGGAATAGAAAGAGAAACTCAGAACTTAAAAAAACTCAAAGAAGGAGGTGTGGATGAAAAAAGTATGGAAACTAAGTTTTTTGGAAAACGTATGGATGCTGAATTTTTTGAAGAAATTAAAATTTTTGGAAAAAGTATGGAAGCTAAATCTTGGTTTTATCCTTCCTTTAACTATCTTCTTTTTTCTTCTGTTTTCTTTCAATAGTAAAGTTTCAAGTTTTCAAGAAACAATTGATAATGATAATCCCAATAAATGGCTCTCTGATTATATAGAACAAGAAATTACCAATTACAATGATGTTTTTCAATTTTATCAAACATGTCTTTTAAAAACTGGTAAAACAAATGAGTGTGTTTCTCAATGTTTCCAAAAAGCAGGTGAATTTTATCATATAAACCCATTGCTTCTCTGGGGTATTGCCTATGTTGAAAGTGGATTCAACCCCTTTGCTTATAACATAAACAAAAATAGATCAGTAGATAGAGGTATAATGCAAATAAACTCTTCATGGCTTCCTGTCCTTAAAAAATACGGCCTGAAAGATATAAACTATCTATACCACCCTTGCTATAACATTTACGTGGGAGCTTGGATTCTTAGACAATGTATAAATAAATACGGATATTCCTGGAAAGCTGTAAGCTGTTACAATACAGGACACCCAACCAAAGGAATGAAATACGCAAAAAAAGTCTATAACACAATAAAACACTACATCTATGTATCTGAATCTCCTTCAGCTTTTCCTAAGATGTGACCTCCTCCCACCCTTGAAAAGGTGGGATTTCCCGGCAGCTCCTCGTAAATTGCCAGAAGAACTTACTTTTTCAAAAGAGAGAGAAAATCACGAAAAGTTTATGAAAAAACTTGTTTTGTCTATGAAAAACTTATTTTTGACTTACCTTTTCAAGTGAGAGAAGAAGAAGGTCACTTAGCAAGAAGTTTCATCGCTGCAACTGCAATTATAGCTAAAGTTAATAGATATTCCTGCATAGATCCAACGGGAAAAAGTCTTACTCCAAAAGTCTTTTTCGTCGGATTTATAAGTGGAACTTTACCTGTAATAGCATCCTCTAAAATATGAAAAAACCCCCCAACAAAAAACCAAAAAAGAAATTTACTAAGTACTTTAATACCCTCTATATAACTTGCTTGCCCCTTTAAAACAGAAGTAAAAAAAGGAACAAAATCATTAGGATTAAATTTTAAAACTTTTAAACCTCCACCTATAATAAAACATACAAAAATAAGAAAAAGATACATAATTCCCCAATGTGAAAATTTTCTATGGTTCTTTTTCCAAGAAGCACTTTTAAAATCAGTTCCTTCAATTGCATCTGGAAAAGTACTTCCTACCGCAGAAATAAGCGAAGCAAAAAGGTTAGAACTTAAAAGATATACCACAGAAAATGTTACTGCCTTGTGATTAACCCACTTCACATTGTGCCTCCTTGTTTTTTTATTTCATTAGATTTTTCTTCTCTTCACAATAGATCTTTCCTCTTTTTACAAGAAACCACCAAGAAAAAAACATATTTTGTTCAATGTTGAAAAAACTCCTCTTAGATTTGCTTCCCACTGAAAAATAAAGGCTTAGCCTAAGTGAAAACTAAAAATTTATAAACATCTATATAAATAAGGAGGGAATTATGAAAAATGAAACTCTTTTAAATGATGTAAAAGAAGATCTAGAAAATATAAAACGTTTATTTGAGAAATTACTCAGAGAATGTAAAGATCCATATTACCTAAGTTACTACTCAGACTTTCAATCAAAAGTTACATCAGTACTGAAAAAGTTCTTTAACAAAACTGAACTTCTTATTGATCGTTATGATGACTTAAATCCTCTTAAAAACCACTTGAAAAAACCATTCAATCTTATCCTTCCTAAGCTTGAAAAACTCTCAGGAAAAAATGTGTATAAAATAAATTCAGATTATAGCTTTGCTTTTTTTGTTGGAACTCTGCTTTATACTCTCTCCGATGATACTCCCCCTTTAAATGAAAACGAAGTAGCAACTCTTGTTTCTCTTCACGGGGCAAAAGCTGAAAGATACTTCTATGACTTCAATCCTTCCTTCATAAAAAGTTTGCCTTATTTCATAAAAAGTTTTGACTTTTCAAACCTTGATCAAGAAAAAATATTTCGATCTATAAATAAAACTGCCCTTTCTCCTATTTTTAGAAGAGTAAATTACTGTACTCTCTATATCTTCTTACTGTTTTTCAGAAAAAATGAAGAACTTTTAAATTTTATCAAAGCTTATTTTTCAATAAAAACTCTAAAAGACTATGATAAAAATAGTTTACTTGTAAAAACATTAAATCAACTTAGATTTCTTACTACTGAAACAGATCTAAAATCTCTTTTAATAGATACCTTAAATACCTGCGATTTTGACTTGGAACATGTTAAAGATCCTATACCTGATTTTCTTTTTCAAAGAATCAACTTTGTCAAATCAAGTAATTTCTTTATGAAAATCAAATATAATTTTACAGACTTATTAAAAGATAACATTAAAAACCTCATCACAACAAAATGTGCTCCTATTCAATTTGACGATTTTCAAGAAGAATCATTTTCTTATGACTCGATTTTTGAAGAGCTAAAAAAACTTTATTTTATATACATGACTTGTGTGAAACTACAAAAAACAGAATATTTTCCTTATACAAAACTTTCTTCTTTTTGGAGTTTTCCTGTTTCGGTTTCCAATTTTTTGTTTCCAGCAGGAATAGTTGAAGTTTCAATTTTTGACTTTATGGATTTTGAAAAAAAAGAGTCTAATTATCAAACTAAATCTGACTCTTCTTCATGGATAGAAAAGAAGCTTAAAGACTATTTCTACGAAAAATTTAAAACCGCAATTAACTCTACAAAAGAAACTATCAAGCTTTATGAAAAACAATCTAGTTTTGATTGTATTGCTGAAACTCTCTTAGCTTCCTCGAACTCGTCTTTAGAACATAAAAAGTTCTGCATATACAGCTACGATCTCGGTTATCAGGTGGAAAAATTTATTTCAAAAGCTGATGCACCTAGATCTAACTTGCTAACTTACTTAAGAAATATTTATCACATCTTACGTAAAAAGGGTTTTATTTGGTTTTTATTTGGATTATATGAAATAAGATTAAAAATTTTAGATCAAAAACCTGAATTACTTGAAATCTTTGATGAATACTTTGGAAAAAAACTTCCTTACCTATACTTTTTCATTTCTGGAAAAAAGAAAAACGATAACGACGAACAGAAAGTGAGTCCTATTTTGTGCTTTATTGCTTTTTATTCGGTTTTTTCTCAATATAGTGAGAGTATAATTTATGAAGAGAACAAATTACTTTTGAAATCTCGTTATAAGACTCTCTTAGCTTTTGTTGCAGAAAAAATTCTTGGTTTTAATGGACCTTTTACAGAATTGTTTAAAAAACTTTATACAGAACTTGATAAACTCGAAAAAAGACCAGTTGAAGAATTACGATATCTCTCTGATCCTTTTGATATAACTGAAGTCTCTAATAATTCAAATTCTTATGCTCTAGTAATTACTCTTGATGAAGCTTATGAATATGGGAAAAAACTTATGAATTTTTTCTTCAAAAAAAATGATGAATTAAAAAAGGAAAAAAACTTTTTATCTCTGAGTTTAAAAAAACAACCTGGTTCAAATCAGCTTAGTTTCTGGTCTTGAAAAAAGTTTGTTAAACATGACTTCTTCTCTGTTTGCAAAGAAAATAATTAAGAATTATCTTTCTTCTAAAAAACTAAAAAATGTTCTACAAAAAGTGGAAACCTCAGACTTACAACTATTTACCTTTTGGTCGTATTTTTGAGGAAAAATTTGTTTTTACCTCAAATTTACAGACACTTACCTTTTGTCTTTATTTTTGAGGAAAAAATGAATTTTTCCTCATTTTTACCGCCAGCGAGATTTTTGAGGAAAAAATGAATTTTTCCTCATTTTTACCGCCATTTACTCTTTGTCTGCATTTTTGAGGAAAAAAAGATTTTACCTCAATTGAGAAAAAAACGAATTTCACCTCAAATTTATAACTATTATTTTAAAACTCCTTTCCTAAGAGTCCAAGTCTCTTAGGAAAGGGCAAAACCAAAAAAGGAGGTGGAGTTATGGTAAAAGGAGCTCCTGAAACCACTCACAAGTACAAAGGTTATCTTATCCGGGGGGAGATTAATGGACAGGGAGATCCATACTATAACCCCCCAAACTATTGGGAAGTAACAGTTGAAGAAAAGGAAG
>JBMFNW010000024.1:0-4925 GCA_049969975.1 Candidatus Nanoarchaeia archaeon | reverse complement strand
AAAAGAGCCCAAATCCATTTGAACATTTCTAACCTGAGAATAGGCAGCAGTTGTCCCAATGATTTGAGTTCTGGTATTTTTATTTTTAGCAAGAACTTGATAATTTCGCTGAATAACTGGCGCCACCCCTAAAATATTAGAAACATCTTTCTCAATTCCCACGGCATCTTCTATTGTCAGAGTCTGGGCGCTACCTCTGGCCGCTGCCACGGCCGAAAATGTCCTTTGGGCTCCGGGCAAAATAGTAATCAAATTTGAACCCATAGTTTGGATATTGCTCTCAATAGAATCTTTTGCTCCCTGACCAATGGAAACCATTCCAATAACCGAACCAATACCGATAACAATACCCAAAATCGTCAAACCCGACCTTAGTTTGTTAGTAGAAATGGCTGAAATTGCCTCTTGAATTAAATCTGAAATCCTCATAATAAAAATATCTAATTTATAATTGACCTAATTTCTAATCAATGTCTAATTTCCAATGTCTAATGTCTAAAATTTTTGGTCATTAGTCATTTAACAATATTTTATTCTCTAATTTCCTGAGTAATTTTTGAACGATGATTGATGGTATCGGCGATAATCTTCCCATCTTTTATAGAAATCAACCTTTTTGCTCTTTCGGCAATATATTTGTCGTGAGTGACTAAAATAATTGTTCTTCCTTGTTCGTTTAAATTTTCAAAAGTTTTCAAAACTTCTTCTCCGGTTTTTGAATCCAAATTTCCGGTTGGCTCATCGGCTAAAATTAAAAGGGGGTCGTTGACTAACGCTCTGGCAATGGCCACTCTCTGCATCATTCCGCCTGACAATTGGTTTGACAAGTGATGCCAGAATTCTTCGGGAAAAGCCACATTTTTCAAAACCGTTTTGGCAATCTCTTCTCTTTTTTGTTTTGGAGTACCGCTATAAACTAATGGCAACATTACGTTTCTCAAAACAGTTGTCCTTGGCAAAAGATTAAAAGATTGAAAAACAAAGCCAATCTTCTTTTTTCGTATTTCGGCCAATTCATCCTCGGAAAGGCGAGAAACATCTCTTCCTTCAAAAAGATATTGACCGGAGGTTGGTGTATCCAAACAGCCCAAAATATGCATCAGAGTTGATTTGCCAGAACCAGACGGTCCGATAATTGCCACAAATTCTCCTTCTTCAATAGAAAAAGAGACTCCTCTCAAAGCGGTAGTTTCAATTTCCCCTGATTTAAAAACTTTAGTGATATTTTTCGCTTCAATTAACATAAATTATCGCATTCTCATTTGACCACCCATTCCCGGTATCTGGAATTGCTGAGTTCTTTGAGTTTGAGTGGCCCTGCCGGTTGTTGGGGCAATTATTGAACTAACCACAATATCGCCCTCTTTAAGGCCGGAAAGAACTTCTGTTAAGGCGTCATTGGAAAGCCCAATTTCTATTTCTTGCCTTTTTGGTTGATTTGGCAAAGTCACTCCTGCTCGATTATTCAAATATGCCTGCTTTTTCCCTTCTGGCAGATCAACTAATTCCACATAATAAACTCCTCCCTGCGATTTCACCGCACTATTTGGCAAAACTAAAACATCTGTTTTGGCATCAACAATAATATCGGCGGTCACGCTCATTCCTGGCTTTATTCTTTCGTCATCCGTATCTAAGGTAATTTTTGCTCCATAACTGACAACGCCTTGACTAACTGTCCCTACAATATCAATTTCTGTCACTTTTCCGGTTAAAGTTAAATCAGGCAAAGCATCAAAAGTCAAAGTTGCTTTTTGTCCAACTTTTACTTTGGCCGCATCAATTTCATTCAAAGAAATTTCAGCAATTTTTTGCTTTGAAATGAAGTTGAAAAGAGTTGTAGCTGAAGAAACCGAATCTCCTTCCTTTATATTCACCTTTGCCACAATTCCATTAAAAGGAGCTCTGATAAAACAATTTTCATAATCTTCTTTGGCGTCAGATAAAGTATCTTCTTTTTGTTCTACTGTTTTTTCTTGATTTTTAATACTATCTGCATAATTTGAAATGGATGTCTTGAGTTGATCAATTTCTTTAGATAGAGAAGATAAATTAGAAGTTTTTTGGTCTAAAGAAGTAGTAATGTCCGCAAGATTTGTCCATTGAGTATTAGTAATTGAAAGAGAAATTGGAGGAATAAGAGATTGCTGGGTTAATATTTCTTTGTAAAGGGAGATGATATCCCGACCAGCTCTTGTTAGGTCGGCTGCTTCTTTAACTAAATCGGAACTAATTCCAAGCCATTCTTCTAAAATTTCTGGCAACGAAGATCTTGAAAGCGAAAGAACTTTATCGTGATATGTTTGATATTTGTTTTTTAATTTGAGAAATTGATTTTCTTTCTCATCTTTTGGGAAAGATTGATTAGTATAAAAACCCACGACTGACTGATAATAATCAATATCTCCCTGGTCTCCGCCATAACTACTTTTAGTGAAAATCGGTTCTATAGTCTCAAAAATTGAAGAGAAATCATTAAAAACTTCTGAAATTGAACTAAAAATCTCTTCATAGGCGTCTTCTAAATCTTTTTGAGTATTATTTTTGTTTTTCTTTAAATTTTCCAGATCGGTTTTGGCATTATCTAAAGCCAGCTGAGCATTATCAATTGCCCTTTGGTAATTCTTGGAATTAATTTTTAAAAGGAGATCTCCTTCTTTCACTTCTTGACCATCATCAACTAAAATCTCTAAAACTTCTCCGGAAACCTTTGGTTTAATATCAATTTGATCTAAAGTTGAAACTTGGCCAGAACCAGAAACTGAAACTAAAATTGTTCCCTTTTCTGCTTTTGTCAAAATATACCGAGGACTTTCTTCTTTTTTGAAAAATTTTGCATAGCCAAAATAACCAACCAGAACCAAGATTAACAAAATCGGAATAATGATTTTTTTCTGAAAAATTTTTTTATTCATAGAATTTTGGTCCTTTAAAAATAATTTTTGGTGGAAAAACTCTAATTAATTTGGCTTCAATTTGACCCTGTTCGTTTGGCGAACCAATGATCACTATCATATCCCCCACTTTTAAATCCGAGATTTTAATGTCTTTTAAACCTGATTTAATGATTGTTTTTTCATCCACTAAAACAATTTTTTCAATATTTTCTCTTCCTTTGACGATTAAATTATTCCCTTCAATTTTAATAATTTCTCCGAAAGTGCCGTGGCTTTCAATAAATTCTCCTCCGGGGAACATTCGCCAGTCACCGAAAAATCCGGCCCTGGGTCCGACAAAGTTTTTATGATATTGTTCTGCCCAACGATAAGAAAATCTGGCTTTCATTCCACCAACAAACACACCAGCACCAAATATCAAAATAATTACCACAAAAGCGGCTAGCCCAACAATAATCCATTTAAGCACATCGCGATTTATTTTTTTATTGAGTTGTTTGTCATTATTCATAATAATGATTTTGTTATTAATAATTTATTTAATACGATCGACTTTTAGCTAAAGTTATGCATTAAATATCCAAATAATAATCTTTTTCGATAAAGAAACAAACGAAGAGTAAAAAGCGTCATTCCAATGCTTATGGTAAAAGCTACAATACCCATAATTGGCAATGATTCAAGAATAGCCAAACCGAAATCCTGCCATAAAGTAAGAAAAATGTCAAAATCACTAAGCGCGGTCGAGACAAAATAAAGAATACCGGAATTCTCCACTTGATTTTGGAGCATTGCCCAAGAAAAAGGCGTCGCAATAAATGAGGCGACCAAAAGGAATAAAAAGCCAAATAGTAGTTTTCTTGTGTGTTGTAGTTCCTGTTCTCGTTTAATTGCAAGGATAATACGATCAAAAAGACCCGCAGGTGGTTCCTTTGGTTTAATATGGGTAAAAAGTTCTTCGTAATCCTTGTGCATACTCTCTCTATTACTAATACGAAAAAAGGATGCCTTTTGGTGCATCCTTTTGATGAAACTTAATTATTTTTATGTATTTGTATTAAGAATCAGAAAGTAACCCTTTGAGTTTTATAAGGGCTCGTCTATGCCGGCTTTTTATGGTGTTGAGCGGTTCGCCTAAAGCTTCGCTAATTTCCCGAAAAGTAAAGTGATCATTATAACGGAGAAATAAAATCATACGATATTTCGGAGCTAACCGGTTCATCACCGTATGAAGTATCTCGCCAACATTGGCTCGCTCAAAAAGTTCGTCGGGAAGCGGTGCCGGATCAATGAGTGTTTCGATAAGTTTATTTTCTCCTTCTTCATTTTCAAATTCAGAAAACGGTATGGCCCTTTTCTTTTTGAGAAAATCAAGAGAAGTATTTTTAGCGATATGGAAAATCCAGGTTTTAAACTTTTTCTTTTGATCAAATTTCTTTAAGCTTTTCCATATCTTCACAAAAACTACTTGAGTAATGTCCTCGGCTTCCTGTTCGTCACCAATATACCGATAAACAAAGTTATAAATCGGTTTGAGATAACGATGAATTAAAATCTCCAACGATTTTTCATCACCCGCAAGATAATCAGTTATGAGTTGTTCATCAGAATACATACTTATATACAAACAGTACTATTTATTTCAGAAAAAGTCCAGAGCCACTTTCAGAAAACCGCAAAACAGGAAGGTAAAAACTCGATATTCGGATTTAGAGTAAATGTCATTTTTGATAAAAAAATTTCAGCCATTTTAGAGGATTTTTGATTTTTTTACCCATTTTTGAATATAAAATAAGGGCGAGGTCGCGAGCCAAAGCGAGCGACCGAGCCCCCAAAGAGAGAACTAACGAGAGAATAGAAACAACAGTGAAACTGTATATAGTCGGGGGTCAGGTTTTGAGGTTTTTTTGTCTTGATTTATGGATTAAATTTGGTAAGATGATAGAGAAAGTTTGAATTGGTTTAGTTTTAGCATACTTTAAGAATGGGATAGATAGAGGTTCGAATCCTCTCAGGGGCACCAAAAAC
>JBMFNW010000023.1:0-5698 GCA_049969975.1 Candidatus Nanoarchaeia archaeon | reverse complement strand
CTATCACTTTCAAAGTTATCTCCAAATTTAACTGTTGGAGCTAAATTTGGTGGATGCAATAAAGGAGGATTTTTAGTATTAAAAGATTTGCAAACTATGTTGCCTTTTTCTTTGGCTACCGCTTTTCCTGCAGCATCCCAAATTTGATACATCAAATAACCTCTTTCTGCAACATCCCAAATAGTAAATACAAGATTTACTATTACTTGAGCGGCTTTTAGTACTAAAGAAGCTGGTTGTCCTACTATAGGAATTTTGCTCACACCTTCATCGGCGGTAGATAGTCCCACATTTGTTGCAAATACCCTTGCTAGCCGTTCTGCGTATTTGGGCGCATATTTAACAAGCACCTTTGTAATGATTTTAGGAAAGATTGTATAAATTATAAGTTGAATTACCGTTAAAGCTACGCTCTGAAGAGCTTGCCAAATATCGCCAGTTAGCCACCAAGTTAGTGCAAAGGAAGCTATTGCTACACCTATAAAGAACCCTGCATAAATTTTAATTTTTCCCATAAGAGATAGCCTTTTCATAAAA
Source organism: Candidatus Nanoarchaeia archaeon (assembly GCA_049969975.1). Lineage (GTDB taxonomy): Archaea > Nanobdellota > Nanobdellia > UBA10117 > UBA10117 > JAWAPU01. The sequence continues at coordinate 5,161 of JBMFNW010000023.1, read as the reverse complement.
CTAAATTTAGAAATCACCTTTACATTTAAAAAAGAATGTATTCTTGCAAGTCTTGGAAAATAAGTACCGTAATATAATCTGATGTTTAATTTTTTGGCAATTTCTTCAGCAACTACTCGTTGGGCTACTCGTCTAGCCATCTCGGTTCTTACTTTGCCATAAGCATATTCTGCTCCGCCTATGCCTGCTGCAATGCCTGTTTCTGCAATTATTGTGTTTGCAATTTCATCCTCTGTTTTTTTACTAATGCAAAGAACTCTTTCATCATCATCAATTTCAAGGCTTCCAATAACTGGAAAGCCCAAATCATCAATTGGAGTATAATACTGATATGTTGCGGATTCTGGGGCTGTTTGAATAAGAGTAATAATATTCGTAAGTTGTGTTGCGATAAATTGTGGTTGAGAGCGAGCTTCTGCTTCAACTAGCTTTATTACTAAAGCCATGCCACCAATAAGTAGAACTGCAATACAAAGTGCAATACCACCCATTAAAACAATGTTTGAAACTCCTTTTCTTTGCATGTGGCCAAATAATAAAAGTTAAAAATTCTTTTTAAAACTTTTCAATTAAATTTGTTGAAGTTTGAAGTTTTCTTTATTAGAGTTATTCTGTTGTAATCCAAGTACATTTGTGCTCTGGATCTAATACATTACAATCTTTAGGACAATAAAAATTGCTTTTTTCATCGTATTCAGGAGAACAGCAATGTCCATCTCCACAAATAGGTTGTCTTTGGTAAGTTAAAATAACTTTTTTTGCTGTTGCACCAAGAGATTTAGTTGAAATATTAAAAAGCAAATCTTCTTTACCTTCATTAGATTCGAATTGGAATTTACCACAATTTATATTATTTTGCTCATCTTTTTGCTCATCTTTCCAACAAATTGGTATATTATTTTTAGCACATTCGTCTAAAGAAATTGTTTTGTACAATCTTATTCCTTCTCTGCAGTGGCAAGCCCATCGTGCAAGCCCATAACCTTTGCTACCTATTGCAAACGTAACAACGTTTGCGCAAGCACAACTTAGAAAATCTGAAAATTGTGCCAAATAATCATTTTTTTCTATACCCCATCGTCTACCCAAAAGCATGAGCTTATGATCATCTATTGCTATAAAAAAGAAATATGCATCTGGCGGGACTCCTTTAGAGTCTGGCAAAACAACATCAAATGTAAAATTATATCCTGGCTCTTCTTTGCAAGCAATTTCAATTTGGCTAGCAATCTCTTTTGCAGCTTTGATTTCAGGACCGCCAAAGAGAATTTGCATAAAAAAAGAAAAAAACACAATTGTTATGATAAGAACTGCAAAAAGAGCAATTATTAAATTTGGAGGTATTTTTACTGCCATTATTCTGTGCAACTTGCATTTGTTGCCAATTTTATCTTATATATACTACTTATCAATTCTTTTGTTACATTTATAGTCAGCTCTTCTTTTCCTTCAAAAGTTTGAGCTGTTGCGCATTCCCAAAATTTTACATTATCTGGACAGTCTAGTTTAACCATTTGTTTTCCTGTTTTTAAATAGCCGTCACGAGTCAAAGTTATTTGATTGCCTGGTGGAATATATAGATTTATTGTTTTATTTGTCCCATCTTTACTACAAACTTCTTCGATTGTTTCTTCTAGCTCTTTTAATGCTTTTTCCATAGGTTCTGCTGCGAAAAACTGTATTAAAATACGATAAGCAACGAGTGCAATAATTATACAAACAACAAGAGTAAAAACAAGGCCTGCAGCATTTCCAATTTTGGTGCTCATTTCTTCCCCTATATTTTTTCTATTTGCTTCTTGCCATGATACGAAGGACCTAGCAGTCCTTCAACTTTTTTAACTTCTAAAGTAATATTATGTTCAGATATGTCTGAACGATAGTCATGTCTTAATTCTATTGTTGCTGCTTTTTCTGTTATAAATTTAGAAATATCACTTAATAGATTGGAGCTATCAGCCAAACAAAAAGCTGTGTTTTCTGAATTTTTATAACAGCTATAACTTGTCGTACCAATATTACATTGCTGTGTGGTGGTGTTTATGCCAAAAATGCTGCGAGTCGCATTTATTTCGGGAAAATTAATGCAATTTCCTAGAGAAGGCACGATTATAAAAGCCAAATCTACTTTTCGCAAGTTTTCTACAGCAGAATTTATTACTTTTTCTTCTTCTGAGCAATTTTCAGAACTGCAGTGAGAAGTTCGATTGATTATTAAAACATCTAAATCGTTTACTTCGCCAGTTAAATTGCTTGCAGTGTTATTAATTGCGCTCCAATAATAAGTTGTAGTTGCGACATCAGAATAAATATAAGTTCTATCGTATTTAATCTTAGTACTGAGTGTGCTTTTTAAATTTGAAGGCAAAACAGCAATATTCAACTTATCATAAGACTTTACACTCTTTATAGCCATTCTAACACCAGTATCCCAAACTTTATACTCTGTTAATTTGCTAAAATTAGTTGTATAGTTTCCAGTCAAAGTGTCATTAACTTTGAAAACAAGTGTGCCAAGTTCTTGAGCTTTGAGATCTGTTATATTATATCTTTCAGAAGGTAAAATGCCTACTCCAATTAATGCTTTTTCACCAGTTTCGGGAAGTTTTTTTGTTGCTGATATAACATAACCCGCAATAAAAACTAAAATTAAGATTAAAACAATAAATCCAATAATTATACCAATTATTCCTTTTTTTGCTAAAAATGCCATTTTACTGTGTAGCTATTTGAGTTTCATTTACACCTTTTCCAACTAAGTAATCCCACATATTTCCCAACTTACTTCCTTGACCAGTAAAAAAAACAAGTAAAAAGAGCAAAAGTGCTAATAAAACAATTACTATTACAATAACTTCCATGGTTAACTGGATACCTTTTTTGTTTTTCATTATTCGCTTTCTCTTACAAAATATAAGATTTTCATCACCAACCATTTTGCTGAAAACAAGAGAGTTTATATAGGCTGGTACGGGCCTCCACCTCCACCGTTACCTTTCTTGCTTGCTGTGTTTGTGTTATTGAGATTGACCATGTTGACTTCCACCACCGCCGCCGCCTCCACCGCCGCCACCACCTAAGAGCTACAGTTCGATGGCATTAAAGTGACTCCTCCGCTTAGTGATTTTGTGCAATTAACAAATGTTGGTTGATTGGAATCGTAGCAATATAATTTGGTAGAGCCATTTTGCAAGTACTTTGTACAGTATTCTGATTTTTTCCATTCTTCTTTAGTATTTGCCATTTGTTGTGCTGCGAAGCAAGCTTGTTGGCAGCCCACTTTAAACGCTGTTATTTGCTCGGGTGTTACCGCTTCACCAACTTGTTGCGTACCTTTGAAAAGTTTTGTCAACATCCCTGTTGTAAATAATATGGCTAACATCAAGACAAGCACTACTATTATTACAACTGCAATCATGCTTATTGGAAGTTCAAGACCTTTTTTGTTTTCCATTTTTTCTCCATTACCAATATTTTGCTGTAAGACTAGGGAGTTGGAGCTTGTTTAGGGCCTACATAGGTTGGGCACTGCTTCTCTGTATATGTTACCTCGCCGATTTGAACTGTACAGGTCACATTTATAGATGCGTTACGGCAGTACAAGTTTGTTTCGTTATTTTCAATTTTCCCATTTTTGTTAAGGTCTACAGTAAATTTTTCTGTACAATACGCAGAAGACTTAAATTTTGTATCTGTTAGAGTTGGGTCTGCCATTAACTTTTGACAATTTGTTGTGCATTTAGTTTGCACAGCGCTTAAATCCTCACCGCCGCCAACAATTTTCATTTGTTTAAAGAAGCCGCCGAGCCCTCCAACAGTAAAAGCAACTACTAAAATCAATACCAATGCAGATATCGCTGCTATTACAATAAAACTTAAAGGAAGTCCTTGTGCTTTAGCCATTTTAGCCTCCTCTTTTAATTAGAAAAAACACACCATATAAACTTTTCTTATTTTGGCTGCGACAAATATTTGAAATGTGTATGAATGAGAAGTTTTGCTTATGAAGGCGCGATAGCAATTCGGTCGCAGAAAGAAAGTTCTTCAAATCTCTTATGTTTTTCATTCAATTGGGGTTTGATTAAATATCGAAAGTAATTTGCTAGAGCCTGCACTAAAGCCACCTTTCAAAATTGCATAAATAATCAAAAAACCGATAACACCTAAAACAATCATGATTATGTAAGCATAACCAATTTCTATACCTTTTTTAGACAATCTTTTTCCTAACATTTTTCTCAATTTTTATTTAAACCAATCTGCTAGCTTTCGAATAAGGCTCGTTGCAACATTTTCACTTCCACTTTTTATTTGTAAATATAAAAGAATTAATAAAACAACAACTATAGCAACGATTATTGCACCTATCATAAAGCCCCACCAAGCCTCAACCCCTTTTTTGACTGCCATTTAACTTTTTAATTTGCTTATTTTTTAATTCAAAAATTTTACCCAACCAGCACCAGCATCCCAACTCGAACAGCTTCGAATTACATATTTAAAATCATCAGCACCACCATCATTATAATAAGCAATGTAACAAACTTGCCGAGGAGTTGCGTTGTAATTTAAAAAACCAAATGGCGCATTTTGTACACTTTCATCTTCGTTTGAAGGGTATTTTAATTCTTTACCAAAAAGGTTTATCCTGCCACTTCCAGGCCCAAGCTCATTTACATAAGAAACACCAGTCCCACCATAACTACAAATTGGATTTTCTTCTGTTTTATATTTTCCACACAACTCAAAATACTTATCAGAATTTTTCAAAGTATAATTTAAAGTATAAATCCAACTTCGTCCAAGAGAAGCATCTTCATACTGTATTTGTTTTCCATTTGGATCTATCACAGGGTTTGTAATTTGAAATTTGAAACATTTAAGCACGGTTGCTCGAGAAGAAACTGCTCTGTGTAGCCAATAATTTTGTAAAAATACACAATCTTTTGGAATCCAACCAAAAAACGAACAACCTACCACATTCACACTCCCACTAAAAATGGCTGAAAAGGTTTCCGAGTCCGCCTCTGCCCTTGCACCAAAAGTCCAAAGATGCACTTTGCCTGAGCCGCCCATCATCCAGCAAGCATCTGTCAGCTTGTCTACTTGAATTCGAGCACATTGTCGATAGCATTCTGTTAAAATGGCTGGATCTTTTTCT
>JBMFNW010000022.1:0-5940 GCA_049969975.1 Candidatus Nanoarchaeia archaeon | reverse complement strand
ATAATAACAACACAATTGTAAATCTTTCCATAGGTTCTGCAAATGTAAGCTTTACTGGCGTAAATATTGGACTTAAAGGAGTTAGTGCACCTCCAGGAGATCCTGATGGTTATAGAAACATTAGCAAATATGTTAATGCAACTTATACTAGTGAAACTGGAGAGGGCAGCTGGCTTTTCTTGAATGTAAGCTATAATGATTCTGATTTGAATGGTATTGATGAAAGCACATTGCATATTTCTAAGTACAACGATAGTGGTTGGGAAACAAACTGCTCCGTATTTGCAGAAAACTGCCGCGTTGACACAGCAAATAATATTGTTTATGCAAACATAACTAACTTTGGAAGCATATTTGCTCCTCTTGGAAGTTCAGGCTTAGTTCCAGTTACATGCAATCTCACTGTATTAATAAACGGCAGTCAAGTTAGCAACTTTACAAATGCTGGTGAGCCGTACAATGTAACAGTTAATGTAACTAATAGTTCAGGCAGTCCTGTAGATGCAAATGTAACAATAATTGAGGAAAATGGCTATTCTATCTTTGTTATGCCACAATTCGCTCAGAGCAATATTTCTGTTGCAATGATTGGTAAAACAACGACAGGACTTGATGGAATTGTAAGCTTTACAGCTGTGCCGACTGGTGGAGAGGGTATAAATACTAATGCTATTGGAAATTATAATATAACAGTAAGTGCAGATCTTGGTGGACAGATTTGTAATAGTACTACACTACAAGTTACATATCCAAACCTTCCTGAGCCAACAGGCAAACGCAGCCCGCCAAATCTTGCAAATGTAAGGTATTTCAAAGACAAAGTTGCAATTGCATACTTGCGCGTAAAAGATTGGTTAGTTGCTGGCGGAGGCGAAATCATAAATCTCACAATTTGGACAAATAAAACAATCGAAGGCACACTACCATCCAGCTTTAAAGCTGGCAAGCCATACGGCTTTAATATTACTGTGAAAAATAGTACAACAAATGGGCCTGTGCCAGACATAAATGTTACTTTTATAGAGCAAAATGGTTTTCCTCCCTTTATACTTCCACAATTTAGCGAATCAAATGTAAGTAATTTTGCCGTTGGTTATGGTAAAACAGATAGCAATGGAAATATTCAAGTAACAATCGTGCCGACTGGTGGAGTAGGTATAGATACTAATGCCATTGGAAATTATAGCATGGAATTGCGTTTAGAGGAATTGAACATCTCTATAAAACTAAATTGCACAGGAGACGATTGCAATTTTCCAGACGTTAGTGGGAGCGGAAGTATAATTCCAAATCAAGAAAATATTCGTTGGTTTAAAGACAAAATAGCTATTGTTTACTTAAGAATTAAAGAATGGTTAAGCTAAAATGCAATTCAAATTAGCTTTGGTGAAATGAGCAATAGAAATGAAACAAAAGGAGAAAGTGAGAAAAATATAAAAATATGTGTATGGAGGTAAAATGAGTGAAATGGCCACAAAATTAATTAAATGTATTTTTTTGACTATTGCTGTAATAGTTTTATTAAACTTCTTTTCTCCTGCCCATGCAAAGATAATTAATGCAAGCATAGTTAATGCAAGCTCTCATCAACCAGTTAACATGAATTATGAAGCGACAACGATAAAAGCATACATAGATAGTGCTGCCGGAAACCCAGATGTTACACTACAAGTTTGTACAGATAGCGAAGATTTAACAGGTCTTTTTGGCGGATTTGTTTATAAAGTTGGTAATTGGACTGATTTTATTAGCATAGCAGCGATGTCTGGTGGCGGATTGGGGCAATTTTCGGCTGTTGGGGGAAATTGTTTTGAGGTGAATTCTACGTTAAATTTTCTCAGCGATTACGCAGTATACCCTGCTTATGTCTACGGTGTTGTGTCTAATAATAGTAGTGTGGATGTTAATGATACTTTTATACTGATAAACAAGTCTGGGGGCTGGCTTGGAGGTTATTATTTATTTAATGATTTTCAGCGCACATACAACCAAAGTACGTACAAAATTAATGTGAATGTCACAAAAATTATGGGCTATAAGAACACTAACTCTGAGACGGACCCTACAGAAATTTGGCCCGGCGGTGCGAATGTGTCCAAGCAATATATTATAATGGCTGTTTGTGATAAAAATGTTAGCAGTCTAGAGGGCTATAACTGTAGAAATGGAAATAGAACTTATCCTGGTGTTATGAATATTTTAGATACTGGTATAACTCCAAATCAATCTTTAGCTCAATATACATATCTTGTAGTTAATGGTATTCCGTATCAGTTTTGTATAGGACCTGATTTATCTGTGGAAGCGGTTACTGCAACACCAAATCCTGCTTATCAAAGTGAAATTGTAACTTTAAATGCAACTATTAAAAATAAAAATAATGTTAATGTTAGTTCACCGTTTAATGTATCTTTTTGGAGAGACAGTAATTTTACAGCCAATGTAACTATTTATGGTTTGGGAGCAGGGCAGACAGCTTATGCAGTGTATAATTATAACACAACAGGGTTACATTCTGGTTCTTATAACATAATTGCGAAAGTAGAAGATAGTATGTTTGGAGATTGCAATGATAGTAATGATAATGCTACAACTCAGCTTCAAATTATGAAAACTTACAATTTGACAGTCTATATAAATGGGACACTAAATAAAGTTTTCCCAAGACCTGGCAGGCCGTATAATGTTTCCATTTTCGTTGAAGACTCTGACGGCAATACGAGTTTGCCAAATCTAACTTTGAGAATTACTGAAAAAAATGGTTTAAATTTATTTGTACCAACACAAGGCTGGAACGAATCTGGAAATAAAAAAGGCGTTATTTCTTATTCTATAGCAGAGGTTCAAACTAATAATAGTGGTGCATCAAGCCTTGCACTTATACCAATGGGAAACAAATTATATTCAGAAGAATATAATTATTTGAATATTTCTGATTATGTTGGTAACTATTCTCTTTACATTGAATTATTTAATGGCTCTCAGAAATTACAACTTTATGATCCTAATAGCAATAGATTAATTAACCAAGTTAATTTGGTTTTAGAAAATCACACTGTTTTGGATCCGACAAATAGCGAGCAAAATAGTATAGTGGTTTACAATCATGAAAGTTGGGTTAAACAAGTAATACAACTATTTGTGCAAGTATTTGGAAACGTACAAAAATGGATACGCGAATAAAAATAAGAAAAATAGATAAAAAAATCTTTTTGGTAAGCGTGCTCGCATTGCTAGTCTTACCAACAGCAAGCGCAAGCTTGCTTAACGCTTCTTTTGTTGATGTTAATGGCAATGAACTAAATTTAACTTATGATACGCAAACACAAAGTTATGCAGATGGAAGTAATGCTAATCCAAATGTTTTTGTAAAAATTTGTGCAAGCGATCCTTCAGATTTGAGCGGCAAATTTGTGGGGTTAGCATATAAAGTCGGTTGGGAAAATTTTTCAATTCACATTTTACCAACAAAATTACCAATTTCCACTTCATCCTGCCAAACAACAGATTTAGATATTAGTTTTTTGACAGCACGCTATCCTGGAATTCCAGTAGTTTTGGTTAGTGATTGGCAAAATCTTTCAAATGCAAGTTATGTAGAACTTTCTAATAATACTTTTTTGCAAGGTCAGTATCAATACAATATTAATGGAGGTAATAATAAATTAAAAGTACAAATTCAAAATATAGTTTATAATAACGCTTCTCCTATTGCTTATGTAGGTCCATATATTTTGATTGGTGTTTTAAATTCTTCAGGTGTTTTCGAAGACGTTAAAAGAGTTCGACCTGATAATAACAGCATAATAGAATTAAACTGGTCCAAAGATAATAATTCTTTACTTGTTATAAATGGATTGAAATATCCTATTCCGTCGCGCGCTATGTGTGGCAATGGCATATGCGAGTCTGGAGAAGATTGGCAAAACTGCCCAAATGATTGTCCACCCCCTCCTCCTTCAGGAGGAGTAGTATTTGGCTATAGTGTACCATTTGAATGTAAGTGGCTGAGCACATATGATGGGGAAGCAAGACCAGATAAACCAATAACTTTGCTTTACACGCATGAGTGTACTTATTTAAGATCAGCTGAAATTAGACTAAGTGCTCCTGTTATAAATGCTCGAATTTTAACAATTGGAAATGAAAGTAATATTTCAGGTCTTACAAAACCTTATGGGACAATTTTTGGCTATTTTAGTTTTGAACATAACATTCCAAAAGAAAAATTTTCAAAAATAACAATTCAGTTCAAATTGCCAAAAGCATTATTAAAAGAAAAAGGATTTACTACGGACGATGTTAAATTAGAAAGATTTGAGCCAAAAGCAAAAACATGGATAGAACTTCCAACAAAATTTGTTGCAGAAGATACTCAATACTATTACTTTGAGTCTGCTTCGGATAGTATGAGTACTTTTGTAATTTTGGCATACAAACAAGTCACCCTTCCAACAAAACCAACTCCAATAGAAGAAGAAAAACCAAAATTAGAAGTAAAAAAGGAAGAAAAAGTTGCATTTCCATTTTTGCAAGCAAGCATTATTTTGCTAGCAACTTTATTAATTTTGCTTAGTGTAGGATATTATTTATATAGAAGAGGTCTTAGAGAAGAAGTTGCTGCTCCTAAACCAGAAGTGCCTAAGCCGGAAATCAAGCCAGAAGTCGTAACGCCAGTTCCAATACATCTCTGTTCATTGCCTGAAATTGAACAGAAATTAGAAAAAATAAGACAAGAATTGGGTTTAGGAAAATTCAAAATAGATCATAAAATTGAAGAGGAAAGAGAAGCTTTCTTCAGAGAAAAAGCAACAAATAAAAAAATTCGAGCGGAAAAACCAATGAAAAAAAGCATTAAAGCAAAAAAACTATCTCCAAAACTTTTTGAAGACGTTGAGAAAAAGCTGAAATAAAAAATTGTTTTGAAAGATTTAAATTAATATTATAGAAAAATATTTATATTTTAATGCTTTATCTAATAAGGGTGCTATGGGAAATTGTAATAAATATTTTTTCTTTTTGTGTGCGCTTCTAATAGTAGTTAGTTTTTTTACATCAGTACATGCAATCGAGCAAAAAAACTTAACATCAAACAATACACAAATAATTCCTCCACAAAAAGTAGCAGATGCTTTAGTTGTATTAAATACAGGGAACGGAAGCGAAACAGCTAAACTTGTACATTTTATACGAGAACATGGTGGAGTTGTTTCAATTGTTTATCCAAATTCTATTGTTGCATTAAAACTTCCGAAAAATTTAGATTTGTTAATTGAAGAAAAATTCGATGCAAAAGTTTTTAGAGATCGCGTACCCGAAACAGCAAAGGCAACTCCTGCAGCCCTTGATTTTTGGAATTCTCAATTTGAGCCAAAAACAAAACCTCTAGTAGAAGATTTTACATTTCCAAATGATTTTATTATTCCTAAGGAAAATTTATTTGAAAGAAATTTATATAATGGTGTTGGTATTCTAAGCCCGCCAGGAAGTTCTGGATTTCCGCCAGGATGGTACCTATGTTATAGTCACGAATCTCATTATGCGATTGGAGATGTGTTTGTTACAATAGTGTTGCCAGAAAGTAATGGTTCAGTAGACCCTAATTTAGAAAATTGGACGTCTGCACAAATATCTAAAGTTAATTCTGAAGTTGGCTTAGCGCTTAATTGGTGGGTTGCAAGATCTATTAAATATAATGTTTCTTACCCACTAACTTTTTGGATGTATTCAGAATCAATTGTTAGGAACATAAGTGAGGAACCAATTATTCATGAGATTGGGTATATGCCTTCTTTTGTTGATGAGGTCCTCGAACAGATAATGGGGGTTCCTGGGGGTCAATACGTTTGGAATTATTTTATGCGAACAAATGGCACGGCGAATGGTTATGGAATGCGCATGGATTGGGCATTTGTCATTGGAGTAGCTAATAGTTGGATC
>JBMFNW010000021.1:0-6717 GCA_049969975.1 Candidatus Nanoarchaeia archaeon | reverse complement strand
CCGTACCTGCTTTTAATTCGTTAAAAGAATTTGTTTAAGATTCTGTTGTTATTCACATCTTGTTAATGGAATTTAAAAATAAAAAATTAATCAAAAATTCTATTATTGAAACTCTTTTAAGTGTATTTTCTTCAACTCCTCAATTAAATGGAATTCTTAAATCATTACAAATTTTGGATAAAAATGATATCAATGATGAAGAAGTTAATGAAATCATAGACGTTCCAAAAAAAGACGAAAGAGCTAAGCAATGGTGTCGAGATGTGTCTAAGTTAACCGGTGAAAAATGGAATTTTATTAGAATTGACCAACAATTATTCTTAGAACGTCATTATTCGAAATTTTATGAGTTGGTTAAATCAAATGTTAAATTAAATCAACGTTAAATATATTTAGCAATTCTTGCAAGTGAGAAGACCAATCGCCTTTCAAAAAATTGGCAAATGGTGGCATAAAGAGAAAGAATAGACATTGTCGCTCTGAATGAGCCTCAAAAGCAAATTCTATTTTGTGAGTGCAAATGGCAGGATCGCGTTGATGCCGACAAAGTTCTTGCCAGCTTGAGAGAGACAGCGGCGCATGTCCTTTGGTATAAAGATGTCCGCAAAGAGTTTTATGCTATTTTTGCTAAAAGTTTTAGAAAAAAAAGTTAAAGGAAAAGGAATTTATTGCTTTGATTTGCGCGATATCGAAAAAAGTTTGAAATAAATTAAATTTAATCCGAAATTTAAATTTTAATTTTGAATTTTAATTTAGAATCTGTCTACTGCAATTTATACATTGTAGTTTCGAAATGTTTTTATTTAGTTACCAATAGAAAGTGATAACATGGGGGGACAAATGAAAAGCAAAATTTTACCTTTAGTGTCTTTAGTATTATTTTTGGCATTTGCATTTTTTGTGATTGGGCCGGCGCCTACACAAGCATTACAATTTAGTTCAAATTCGATATCTTTATGTGCAACAGATACTGCGGTATTTGTAACAACTTTGACAAACAACGCAAGCTACCAAGATAGCTTTACAGTGAGTTTGAGTGGCGAAGGTGCGAAGTGGGCAGTTGCTGCGCCGACAGGCATAACTTTGAAGCCAGGACAGAGTGAGCAATTATATATTTACGTCACACCATCTATTGCAGCATTGCCCGGCAAATATGATGTGGTTGTGACTGTAACAGGTTTTTCTAAAATAGAAACAGGGCAATTTAGTATAAATGTTTTAGATTGCCATTCTGCTGAACTTTCGAGTCAACAAGTTTCTGCAGAGATTTGTTCTGCAACAACAGCAAAATACGAACTTACACTGCGAAATACTGGCAAGTATGCAGAGAATTTTAAAATATTTGTAGACGGCAAGCCAAAAGCATGGACTACACTTTCTCAAGAGCTCTTTTCTTTAAATCCTAATCAAACAGCAACATTTTCTGTCGATGTCACGCCGCCTACTGACCAAACCGGAGCCTTTAAGCTGACAGTAACTGCCGCTTCGCAAAATTCGCGCGCCACTGCAAGCAAAGAATTAACACTAAACTCAAAGCCTTGCTATGATTTTGCTGTTAAACCAGAGACTAATTATTTAAGTTTTTGTGAAGCTTCGGAAGTAAAAATACCTTTAATAATAGAAAATAAAGGAACAATTGCAAATAGTTTCAGTATTTCTGTTACAGGACCTAGTTGGGCAAAAATTGAAAATTCTGATTTAGAAATTGGTCCTGGACAAAGTAAAAGCACTAATATAGTTCTTTACCCTGGCTATGGGATAATAGGCGATTATAAAATAGTTGTAAAAGTAAGTCCTAAAGTTGGAACCCCACAAGAGCAAGCCATAACAGTGCTTTCAACTTCTTGCTACTCCGCAGATCTTAAACTTTCTTCTAAAGAAGAAAAAATGTGCCCAAACACAGAGCGAATTTATACAGTTTCTTTGAAGAATACTGGAAAGTTTACAACTAAATATGCTCTTTCAGTCAGCGGTGCAGATTTTGTTACTCTTGAAAAATCTTTCATCGAGCTAAATGCTAACCAATCTGAAGAAGTAAATTTGTTTGTTAAGCCATTAATGGAAGAAGGCGTAAAAAACATAAAAGTTACAGCAATTGCTCAAGATCCGTCTAAAGTAACTGTATCGGATGATTTGAAACTAGAAGTTATACCTTCTGCGGAGTGTTATGACGTAGAAATAACTTCTGCTTTGACAAAAGTTGAAGTTGTGCCAGGCGAGCCGGCACTAGTTCCAATAGTTATTAACAATAAAGGTTTAGAAAATGTGAGTTATGAATTTGAATTAAGTGGAGATGGGGCAAAATTTGTACAATTAAATCCTGCTGCTTTAACGCTTCCAGCCAAAAGTGCAAAAACAGTATATGCTTATGTTTCGGTTCCAGAAGGTACTAGCAAAAAAAGCTATACAGTAAGCATTTCTGCAAGAATGAAGGGCAATCCAAAAGTTATTTCAACAACAACTTTTGAAATTTCAATTGAAAAAACAGAGAAAGTTCAAACACCACAAATTTCTATGGAACCGCAAACAATTGCGATCAGAGAATCTTTAACGCAGTTTGTTAAGAGTATTGGCAATGCTTTACAAAACTTTAAAGAAAAGTTAACAAAGTCTACAAAACAACTTGTAAAAGCAAAAGTTATTGAAAGCAATAAAAGTGTTGAAATTAGTAATGAAAGTAATGAGAGTGGTAAAAAATTATCTACAAATATATCTAATATAACAAAATACCTTTCACCAGAAGCAGCTAAAAAATTGCAAAATGCTTCTTCAGAGAATAAAAGCATAGTCGAGCCCAAAATCGAACTTACGGGAGCAAAAGAAGCTAGAGAAAAAGTTATTGCCGCTCTTTTGCCGATAAAAAGTATTTTAACAACAACAGTTTACTATGTACCAAATTGGGTTTGGGTTTTAAGTATAATTTTGCTTTTGGCTGCGCTGAGCTATTTGTTAAAAAGAAAAGATTTGTTAGAGAAGTTTAGCAAATTTTTAGAGGAAGAGCCAAAAGAAGAGCAAGAGTTGGGAAAAGAAAAACTTGAAAACAAAGAAGACAAAGGGCCAACAGCACAAGAGCTTTTAGACGAGACTAAAGATGAGACTAAAGAACCCGAAGAGAATGAAAAGAAGAAGCTAAAAAGAAAAAAGAACTCTAAACAAACAGAAATGGAATAAATTCTAAACAACAAAGACATCAAAATCTTTTGCACATTTTGTTTCTTCAAAAACTTTTTTTGCTTCCATTAAAAGAGTATTTGTATCTTTATACCTTTGGCTGAAGTGCGTCAAAATAAGTTTTTTGACCTTTGCTCTTTTAGCAAGTTCAGCAGCATCTTTTGCACACATGTGACCGAATTTTTTAGCCTCTGCTCTAAGCTCTTCTCCAAAAGTTGCTTCACAAATTAACAAATCTGCTCCAGAAGCAAAGCTTACTAATTTTTTTGTAAATGCAGAATCAAGAATAAACACAATTTTCTTACCAGGAACTAAATATGTGGCTTTTTTTGCAGTTATTTTTTTATTGCCCCAAAAAATATCTTTTCCTTCTTGTAAATTTTTAATTATTGGATGATTTCGCAGACCAAATTTACTCAAATATTCTGTATTAATTTTTCTTTTAGCAGCTTCGATGAAAGCATACGCTAAACAAGGTATAGCACCATGTGCACATTTCTCTGCAACAATCTTGTATTCTTCTGTTTCTAAAACTTTTTTATTTTTTACATCTTTTACTTCAATTGGATATTCTATTCTTAAATCAAATGTTTGGAAAAGATTATTGATTTTTTTTCTTATACCAGCAGGTCCATATATTTCTAATTTAGTAGATCTTTTATTTATACCGTAGCTTTGAAGAAGGCCACCAAGTCCAAGTACATGATCGCCATGCCAATGCGAAATAAATATTTTAGAAATTTTCATTGGGCTAAGGCCGGCAAATAAAATTTGTCTTTGCACGCTTTCACCAGCATCAAATAAAAATGCTTCTTTACCAACGTCTAAATAAATGCTTGTATGCGCACGCTCTTTTGTTGGAAATGCTGATGCTGTACCTAGCATTACAACTTTAAACGGCATACAAACATATTTATACTTTTAAATTAAAAATCTTTTTAATGTCAAAATAATAGAAGTTAAAATAAATTAAAATAATACAAATTAAAATAGAAGTTTAGTTGCAAAATGGTTGTTGGTAAACTCGTTGGGAACAAAGTGCTAATTGTTCAAGATTTTCAATTAGCTTTACCTCTCTATGATAGAAGTTGTTTTGGAGAAATTCATGGCGTTAAGCAAAAAAGACTTGAGTTGGCCTTAGATGAAGCACTTTATTTAATTGAAAGAGAAAAATTAAAAGTTTTAGATGGTAAAAAAGAACTTAGTGTTGAAGAGTTTATGAAAAAAGCAGAAAAGCTAGAAAAAGGATTTTTAACGCGATATCAAGTCTATAGAGATATAAGAACGCGAGGCTATATAACTAAGACAGCATTAAAATTTGGTGCAGACTATAGAGTATACCCAAGAGGAGCAAGACCAGAAAAAGCACATGCCAAATGGATATTGTTTTGTACATCTGAAAGTGATCAATTTACATGGCGGCAATTTGCAGCCATGGCTCGCGTAGCTCATAGTACAAGAAAGCCTCTTTTAATTGCTATTGTTGATGCCGAAGGCGAAATTACTTATTATGAAGTTAAATGGAAAAAACCATAAATAGAAAAAACTTAAAAGTCTGTTTGTCAAATTTTGAGCATGTCAATTTATAATAAGTTAACAGAGCTTGCACTGAGGAGAAGCATATTTTTTCCAGCTGCAGAATTATATGGCGGGCATGCAGGCTATTACGAATACGGTCCAATTGGTGCTGCGCTAAAGCAAAATATTATTTCTGCTTGGCGAGAACATTTTGTACGAAAGTGCCAAGCACTTGAAATTGATGGTGTAGTAAGTTTGCCAGAGAGCGTCTTTATTGCTTCAGGCCATTTGGAAAATTTTGTAGATCCTATCGTTGAATGCACAAAATGCAAAGCAATATATCGAGCGGATAAATTACTAGAAGAACATACAAAAAAACAAATTCCGGAGAATTTGCCTGAAGCTGAATTTGATAAACTAATTTCAAAAAACAAGCTAGTTTGTCCTGCTTGTCATGGTATGCTTGGATCGGTTAGAAAGTTTAATTTAATGTTTTGTTTTCCTGTTGGGCCAAAAAGCGAAGAGCGTGCTTGCTTAAGGCCAGAAACTTGCCAAAATATTTTCATCGATTTTCCAAGATTGTATAAAACATCTAGATCTAATTTGCCCTTGACAATAGCACAAGTTGGAAGGTCTTTTAGAGATGAAATTTCACCTAGGCAAGGTTTAATTCGGCAACGAGAATTTACCCAAGCAGAAATAGAAGTTTTTTTCAATCCTAAAAGAACAGACCTTATACAATTTGAACAGTGTGCAAACTACAAGTTAATTTTGCAACCTATTGAAGAAAATAAACCGCTTCAAATATCTGTACGAGATGCTCTCGCTAAAAAATATATACCCAATAAACTTATTGGATTTTATTTAGCACAATTACAACAATTTTATGAAAATCTTGGCTTGAAAAACTTTAGACTCAGGCAATTAAGCAACGAAGAAAAAGCTTTTTACGCGCTTGCAGCATGGGATTTTGAAGTACAATCTGAGTTGGGCTGGTTAGAGCTTACAGCGTGCAATTATAGAGGAGATCACGATCTTAGTTGCCATGCAAAAGGATCAAAACAAAATTTAGAAATACTTGATATAGATCAAAAAGTTTTGCCACACGTATTTGAGCTTTCGATTGGAATAGATAGAGTGTTATATGTTTTGTTAGAACAAGCATTTAAAGAAGAAAAAGAAAGGATTTTTTTAGACTTAAAGCCTCGTCTTGCACCAATCTTTGTGCAAGTCTGTCCATTGGTTAGTAAAGATAATTTACCAAAATTAGCAGAAAAAGTTTATTCAGAATTGGCTAGCTGTTTTGTTTGTGAGTATGATGATAGCGGCTCTATTGGCAAAAGGTATAGGCGAGCAGATGAAATAGGAGTGCCTTTTGTTGTAACGATAGATTATCAAACAAAAGAAGATAATACAGTTACAATTCGAGACAGAAACACAATGGCTCAAAAGAGAGTTTCGTTAACAGCATTGAAAGACATATTGTATAAGCTATATCTTGGTGCGCCTTTTTCTGAAGTGTAATTCTATCATCTGAGGCAGGAGCAGCTCTTTCAATCATAAGCTCTGCAAAAGAATAAATGACTTTGAAACCACTTTTAAGGAGCGAAAAGTTTATAAATATGTTTCACCATATTGTAAATATGGTAATCGAAAATTGGATTGGCAATCAAAGGAATATTCGAGGAAACTATAATCTAGAGGATAGACTTGATAATAAACAACTCACACTTACATTTCAACCCAATACTGACGATACTTATGCTGTAGCAAATGTTATATATGGAGCAGCAAAAGAATTAGGCAGCAAAAACTTTTTTGGTAGAATTGTAAATTGGCTTTTTGGAAAATCCGACGGAATTTACAAAACAGAAAATAACGACCGAATATATAGTATTGCTGGTAAAAAAGCATACCCTGGCCTTCTCTCTGGAATTTTCTATCCATCAGAAGGTGTTACTTACGAAATAAAATATGATAAAACAAATAATACAGTCACAGCAACTCTCAATGCAAAGAATAGGTATG
>JBMFNW010000020.1:0-7101 GCA_049969975.1 Candidatus Nanoarchaeia archaeon | reverse complement strand
TTCCTTCTTTTATTCCTTCTCTTTTTTCTCTTGTATTCTCAATTTTTTCTTTTATACTCTCCAAAACATTATTAAATGTTGTTTGAACATCTTTTTTAAGCCAATCTGCAATATGTTTGCCTTTAATTCTTTCCTCAGAAGGGATATTTTTATCTGAAAGATTTAATTGAAGCCCTGCATCTTTTGCACCTTTTGCAAAAGCAAAAACTTTTGCACCTTTTGTTGGCCTTTTAAGTCCAATATCCAAAACAACATCTTTTATGTTTTTTTCCAAAGCTTTTTTTCCAAGCAGCACGCCAGTTAAATATGCTGCCGGCGTGTTTTTACAACCAAAAGTCCAGCCATAGTTTTTAAGTTCAGTAGAAAGAACTGTTAAAAGTGTTCGATCGCCTTTTGGATCATAAGCAATTATTTGTCCAATAATTTTGTTGTTTGAACTTCTTACAACTAATCTCGGCAAGCCGGATTTTAAAAGTGCCAATCTTTTAGCATAATTTGTTTTACCTTCGCGCCTTCTCCTAAACTTAACAGCATATCTTGGTCCGTGCGCCATTTTATTTTTTCATTTTATTTCTTAATTAAGCCGCTTCTTTCTAAATAAAGTAGCAAGTGGGCTTTATCTCTAAAAAAGTTTCCTTTAATTTTTGCTCTTATATCATTATATGTTTTTGGAGTTATTTTATTTTGATCTTTGAGCTTACTTGCCAATTTTCGTAATGCTCTGACTTTCATTACCCACAGCTCTTTTTTTGAAATTTTTGCTTTTTTCTTACTTCCAGGTCCGCGCTGCCTGCCTCGCAGCCTTTGCGCATGCCTTGCTTTTGCGCGTACTCTGGATGGAGTTGTTTTTGGAAGTATTATAATTGCACCTTTTTTAATAAGGCCTTTTATATCTGCTTTTGTCAAGGCTTCTTTTATTTCTTTTAAATTCTCTGGATTAAAGCGCACTCTAGATATTCCTACTTTAGCAACTTTTGCTGCGAGTGCGCGTTGACTTAACAAACTCATTTGTTACCTCCAATGCTGCTTTTCGAAGTAGTTTCCGAAGCAGTTTCCGAGACATTTGCAGTTTTTTCGCCTTTCTTTTCACTTTGCCGTATTTTAAATTCTTTTAAAAATTTTTCAACATCAACATTAGCAAATTTTATACCTTTTTCTTGTGCCAATTTCAAAATCTTATATTTCGAAAGCTTACTTAATGTTCTACTCAAAATGCAAATATTTGATTTTGGGTCTACTTTTTCCAAATCTTTTATTGAATTTATTTGAACAAATGTTGCACCAGATTTATGCAGACCTCTAACCAATTTAGGCCCTCTGTAACCAATTTGCACAATTGCGCGCTTTCCTTTTTCTTTTCGCCTCATTTTGCTGTGCCTACCTTTTGGTGCTCTCCAAACATCGTCTTGTACTTTTAATCTAAAATGATAATCTTGCCTAAGAAAGCGCGGCCTACGGCCAGCTATTTTTGCCCGAACTTCTAAAAGCTTGCTAAGTAAACTTTTATCTGGTTTGCTTTCAGCTTTGCTTAGATTCATTTTGCTTAAATTCATTTTGGTTTCTCCACAATATATATTCCATCTTGGAATATTCGCCTATCTTTATTTCTAACTTTGCACAGTTGTTCTATGGATGTTGCAACTTGCCCTGCAAGTTCGATATCTGGCGAGCTTACAGTTATCACATTATCTTTAATGCTAACATCTACCCCATTAGGAAAAGCATATTTGCGAGCTTTTTTTTCGCCTAAAAAATTTTGCACACTAATCTCTTTATTTGAAATCGTAACAGATATTGGAAAATGTGAATAAACAACTTTTAATTTATACACAAAAGGGCTAACAACCCCGCGAGACATATTTTTAATGTGAGCGCTCCAAGCACCTACTAAAGCCCGTCCTCTGGCACCAGCCACGTTTGCTTCAATTTTAACTTTGCGGCCAGAAATTTCTATTCGAAGAACTTTTGCTGGAAATTTTCTTTTAACTTCTCCAGCAGGACCTTTAGCTATTAATAAATCATCTACTCGTTCTAAGCTTGCACCTTCGAAAAGCTCGAACTCCGTAGATGGAAATTCTTTAGTAGACATATGCTAAAAGTACACCTCCTTGCCTTATTTTTTTTGCATCAATATGACTCATTATGCCTTTAGATGTTGATACAATTAGCATACCAAAATCTTTTGCCGGCAAATATCTTCTCTCGTATTTCTCAAATTCTTTCAAAGTAACTGGAAATCTTGGCTTTATTACACCAATATCATTAATCGTATTGCTTAATACAATTTTGGCTTGATCTCCTCGCCCATCTTTTATCAGCTCAAAGTTGTTTATATAGCCTTCTTTCTTTAGCAATTCGAGAACAGCAATAACGACTTTAGAAATTGGTTTAACAACTATTTCGGATCGCCCTTTAGCTCTTATCATTTTTATTGCAGATAACACATCCGCAAGTACATCGTGTCTCATAGCTCACCTTAGTTTTTTGAAACCTAGCTCTTTTGCAACCTCTCTAAAGCACCTTCCACAAATATTTAAATTGTATTTAGAAATATGACGTCTTGTACCGCCGCATCTTACGCAAATAGTTAGTCTTTGGCCGAAAGCTCTTTGCTTCGGCACATTATGTCGTAAGAAGCGCTGCATTTTTGTTTTTCCAACGATTATTTTTTCCTGCACTGGTCGCTTCATGGCTCCTCGCGCGGTTTAACACCAAATTCAGCTTGTGCCCATGCAAAAGCTTCATCCGAAGTTATTTTGTGCTTGGTTCCAATCTTAGCTTTTTTAATTTTTCGCTTTGCAATTCTAAATCCTGCTCTTTTTAATGCTACACATACATCTAAGCCAGCCATACCTATTTTAGAATCGTATTTAATGCCTGGTATGTCCACATATTCTTTTATACCAAAAGAAAAAGTGTTTGAAACAAAAGATTTTTTACTTAATTTGAAATCTACTGCGGCTAAAAGTTTTTTAAGCAATTCATAGGCTTCTTTTCCTCGCAGAGTTACTCTTGCTCCGATTGGTAAGCCAGGCCTTATTTTCCACGTCGGGATTCGTGCTTTGGCAAAAGTTTTCACTGCTTTTTTACCAGAAATTTTCTGTAAAAGTGCTACTGCTCGCTCTACATTTTCAGGCTCTATGCCTGCGCCTATGTTTAAGGTTACCGAATCTATTCTAATTTTTTGCATTGGATTTTCGTCTTTCATTTCTTAACACTTATTACCGGCTTTTCTTCGCCGACAACAAAAATAGCATCGCGTGGCACTTTAATAATTCCAGCTTCGTGCTCTAAAATAACATATTGTTTCAAGCCTTCGCGAACAAATTCTTTCACTTTTCCAAGCGCACCAATATGCGTACCTTTAAACACATAACAAAGCTGGCCTTCTTTTAATGGAATTCGAGTTATGGTTTTTTTATTTATGTCAAAAAGTGCGCTATCTCCAAGAGCATAATCCTTTGGTCCAGTTAGTAAATTCCAGCCATTAGAAAAAGTAACTTGTGTTTTGCCTTTTTTTAATGTTGTTTTTTTAACAACCTTTGTTAAAATTAAATTTGCCTCGGAAAAAGGTATTTCGATGAGATTTAAAATACCTTTGCTGTTTAATACAACGCGGTAATGTTTATCGAGTTTTGGTATACTTAAAGTATCAAATAAGCCAACTGGGAATCGTAATTCTTTACTAGGCTTGCCATTTATTAGAATTTGGCTCAGCACTTTTTTAGCTTCAGATTTATTTCTAACAATGCCTAAAATTTCTCTGAGCCAAACTATCAAAGGCATTGCAAATTTTTCAGAATGTGGACCTGGCACTGGCTTAGCTATCCATTTCGTGCTTTTTCTAACTATTGGCCAACTTTTTGGTGCAGCCAATCTAGAAAGATGTTTTTGCTTAGACATTTTTTCCACCCTTCAAGGCACTTTGTGGGATGCGTGTTAAGACGCGTGCTCGTGCCTTGTCATCCAAATTTAAACTTACAATCGTTAAGTTTGATGGCTCTATCCAAACTGGTATTTTAACAGCGCCGGCCTTTTTTTGAATTTCTGCACCCCTCACTAGCACTTTTCTTTTAGCAAGACTCACTTTCTCTATTTCGCCGATAAGATGTTTAAATTTGCCGCGTTCGATTTTGACCTTATCTCCCTTTCTAACTGGCAAAGAACGTTTTTTGTACTTTTGCCTCAGCTCTTTTGATAAATGTGCTGCCATGAGCTTATGCACAATATGAAGAGGAGCATTTGCTCTATATTTGCGTTGTTTGTTTGGTTTGCGACTTTTACACCAATGTCTAGACCATTCTTTTTTTACCATTTTAGAGCACAATTGTTGCTTGCTTTGCAACAGAAGGCCATCTTATGGCTACTTCTTTAGCAAGCGGTCCTTTTATTAAAGTGCCTTTAGGCAAACCTAAACGAACATCTTTTAACACAATAGCTGCATTATCTTCAAATTTGACTTTCATACCATCAGGTCTAGTAAATTCCTTTTTCTGTCGAATAATTACTGCGGGCACAACTTTGTGCCTCATTTCAGCATCTCCAACTTTTACTGTTCCAATAATTAGATCTGCAATACCTGCTGATGCAAATCTTTTAGTTCTAGTTTTAACACCTTTTACAGAAATAATTTGAATTATTTTGGCGCCGCTGTTGTCTGCTGCAATTAATTTAGCGCCCACCGGCAAAGCTTTTGATATTTTTGATTTTATTGCTTTCATACTATCACCTCACTTTTTATTCCTTGTTCTTCTTTTTCTTGCTTTTCTTTTTCTTGTTTTTCCAACTTTTCTATTACAACAAAACTAACTGTTTTTGCTAACGGTCTACATTCTGCAACTTTGACAAAATCGCCGGCTTTAACAGACATGCAGGCAGGAACATGAGCTTTGATTTTTGTATACCTTTTTTCATATCGCTCATACTTCGGCAAATAATAAAGATAAGACCACTCTATTGTTGCTGTGCGATACATTTTAGCATTTTTTACTACGCCCTCGAAAACCTTTCCACGAGTTCTTAAACTACCATGGAAAGGACAATTTTTATCTCCACAGCCCATATTTTTATTTTTACTTTTATTTTCTTTTTTATTCTCTTTTTTCTCAGTTACCATCTTTCTCTTCTCAAAAAAACAAAAATATGCTTTTATAAAGGTTACTTTTAGAATGCTAAAAGTAAATCGAAATTGAAGTTTGAGGTGTAGAAGAAGATGGAATTGAAAAAAATAACTGAGCAGGTTTATTATATACCTAACCCAGCGAATATAGGTGTTGTGAAGGATGGAGAAAAATCCGCAATTTTAATAGACTCGGGTCTAGATGATGACACGGGAAGAAAAATATTAAGACTTTTAGAAAAGAATGACTTATTTGTTAAAGCAATAGTAAATACTCATTCGCATGCAGATCATTGTGGGGGGAACAGATATATAAAAGAAAAAACAAACGCGATGATTTATGCTCCAGAAGTTGAATCAGCCATAATTCAATATCCTTCACTTGAACCTTTATATTTGTTCTCTGGCGCAAGCCCATTGAAAGATTTACAAAATAAATTCTTAATGGCTCAAGCCTCTAATGTAGATTATGTAATAAAAAAAGATGAAAAGAAATTAGTATTTAATGAAATCGAATTGGATATAATTTCTTTACAAGGACACACTCCAAATCAAATTGGTGTGGAAGTAGATGGTGTATTATTTTGTGCGGATTCGCTTTTTTCTGAAGATGTGCTTAAAAGACATAAAATTCCTTTTTATGTAGATATAGATAGAGCAAGAGAAACTTTAAGATTTTTAAGAGATTCTCGATACAAATTTTACATCCCTTCTCATGCAGAACCAAGAGGATCTTTAGCTGAATTGGTCAATGCTAATCTTGAAGCAATCGATGGGGTAGAAAAATACATTCTAGAAAATCTCCACGAAAGAAAAACAACAGAACAGGTTTTAAAAGATTTATGCGATCATTATCAAATCGGCATAAAGGGAATTCAACAATACTATTTAATGAATACTGCAATAATGGCTTATCTTAGTTCTTTACATAATCGAGGAAAACTAAAAGTTGATGTAAGAGATAATTCTTTATTTTGGGAAAAAATATAAATCTAAAAAAATCGGCGACGGCGACCCCCAAACTAAAATCGTGGAAATTTCTTTTTTATTCGCTCCCAAGGTCTGCCAACTAGCAATGCACCGTCAATTTGCACTTGTTTGCCATCTGGAAGTTTTAATGCAAGAACTATATCAGATTTGAAAATTTTCTTTTGTCTTCCACTAACTTCTAAAGTTAATGTGTTTTGAGTTTCGTCAACAATTTTTCCAGCAAGTCCAACATTAGAAGGGTTTTTAGCCTTTAAGACTCTTGCTTCTAGACCAATAAGTTCGTGGCGAAGTATGTTTCTCGGCGTCCTCATGCTTGCCATTGTGTTAACCAGTATTATTTCTGCTATGTTTTGCCAATTAGTGCAATATTTTCTGCTTTAAATCCAAGTTTTTCTAACACTTCTTTAATTCTTTTTGAGTGATCTCCTTGAAGTTCAATTATTCCATTCTTAAAATTGCCTCCACAAGCCAACATTTTTTTTAGTTGTTTTGTTATGTTTTTAATTTCCTCTTTGCCAACATCAATTCCTTCAATCTGTGTTATCCACATATTTTTATATTTGCCTTCGACAACTTTTACAACAATTTTTTGCGACTCTTTCGCTATGCTCTCGCAAACGCAAAGTTCTTTTGGCAAACCGCAAACAGGGCATATCTCGCTCATTTTTCACCTAAATTTTGAGAATTAATAGCTGCTGAGACTTTCTTCATTTGCTCTTTGCAAGCTCCCTCTTGATCGTCTCTATTTTAGCTATAGCTTTTTTTATAGCTTTGACTTTGCCAGGACTTGCCAGCGTGCCTGTGCTTTTTTGAGCATTTAATTTCATAAGCTCTTTTTCGAGCTCTAGTTTCTTAGCATTTAGCTCTTCCTTTGATAGTTTTCTAAGTTCAACTGGTCTTACTATTGCCATTTAACTTTCTTTTTCTTTTTGTTCTTTATTTGTTTCTTGTTTTTCTATTTTTTGTTTTGTTTCTTGTTTGTTTACTTCTAA
>JBMFNW010000019.1:0-7271 GCA_049969975.1 Candidatus Nanoarchaeia archaeon | reverse complement strand
GACATAGAAGAAAGAAAAGAAAAATTCGAAATTGAAAGTTCTAATAGAATTGGAGTAAGCAAAGATTTACCAGAAAAGTTAAGATTTTACATTAAAAATAATCCTTTTGTATCAAAAAACACTAAAAAATCTTCTTTTGAATAACTTCGGAGTAAAGATTCTAAAGATTTAAATGGCTAGAATAACTGTTGAAAAATAAATTGTGACGAAAAAAACATGGAAAGCGATAGCTTCTTTTAAAAGTCTAATATGTGAAGAATTGAACGTTAAAGAAGTTATGAAAATTCAAGAAATGAGAAAATCTGCGAAACTTAGTTACAACGATAGAATTGCGGTAAGTATAAGAAGCGATGGCAGCCTCCTAAAAAGGGCTCTTGAGGAACACGCTTCCTATATTAAAGAAGAAGTATTTGCAGACACGCTTACTAAATTAACTCCAGGCATTGAAAGGTCTTTTCGTACCAAAAAATGTCAATTTAATTTATGCAAAAAGGATTTAATTTGAGGAGATATACAGCAGTAAACAAATTTTTTTATAGTTTACAAGAATAGAATAAAGCTGCATGGCAGACACATCTATAAAAGCCAAAGACATTATGACTAAAGAAGTTATTTTCGTAACACCTTCGATGAGCGTTCAAGAAGCAGCGCGTGTAATGAATATATTTAGAATTGGTGGAGTACCTGTTGTTGTGAATCGAAAAGTAATAGGTATGCTTTGCGAAAGAGATATTATGCAACGAGTTGTCGCTGAAAATAAACTACCTTCAGAACTAAAAGTTGAGGATGTCATGACAAGCCCTCCGAAAGTTTTGGCTCATGAAGATGAAGATTTGAATTCTTTAGCTCAAAAAATGGTAAAATATGATGTGACAAGAATTCCAATCTTAGATAAAAATGAAAATGTTGTTGGAATAGTTACAAACAGGGATGTGCTAAAAAACTCAGTTGAATTTTTAGACATTTTACTGGAACAAGCCAAAGTTAAAGGTTTAAATGAAGATTATGTTGCATTTTCTAAGTGCGATATTTGCCACCAAATAGGGCATCTTTATTTTAAAGATAATAAATTTATTTGTGATAGTTGTATAAAGTTGTTTAGATCAAAGCACAAATAAAATTGCAAGAAAATTTCGCATTCCTTCTGCAAGACCAAGTACTGTAACTGCAATTGCTATAAAGCTTACAAAATCTTTATCTTTAAAATATTTATTTAAGAAGTAAATTAAAGGGATAAGCACAGCGAGTTTTAACACATATTGCATTGCTGCTGTATTAGTTAGATTTATAAAAAATGTTGGTAGGGGATGTTTTTCTAAAGCATTTAGAAAATCAACAGCAACAAAAGTGCTGCTAGCATCCAACATATGTGCTGGAAATGGCCAAAAATATTTTTTTCCAACTTCAAATACATAAGTAAAGATTTGCCAAAGCACTATTGAAGTAGCAATTGTAAGTGCAAAAACAAAAAAGGCAAAATTATAATTTGAAATTTTAATTGTATGATTAGTGAGCATAATATTTATAACATTTATACAATTTAGAATTGCACCAATTAAAATAGCATACATCCAATAATTTTTTTTTGTTTTTTCGATTATTAGAAGCAGAATTAATGTTGTAAAATATAACCCGGTAATAGCTAAATAAAGGCCTGGGCTAACGGTCCAAAATCCGATTTTATAAATTTGTGCATCTACTGCAACCCTCACACTTGAGCCCAAAACAATAAAAGGAATTAGTGAATATAAAAAATACTTATCTATTTTAAATGAAATTTTTTTAAAAAATTTATAAATTGCAAATAATAGCGAAATTGCAATTATTGAATAAGTTATTGTATTTATTACATTATATCCTGTATCTGCGTAAATTGGTTGTATAAAATATTTTTCTAAAAAAGTAGAAAACATCTAATAAGTCCAACCTTCACGTTCGCCTGGCGTACTTTTAAGTGCGGTTTCTATGTTTGCAAGCCTTGTGTTTATTGAATCTAGGACTGCTTTAAGCGCATCTATTTTGTAATGCAATGCCTGAATTTGTTGCATTATGTTTTGCATATCTACGCTTGGGACTTGGGGAACTGGAGGGGCTGCTGGATAGCTTGGTGTGCTTGGAGGAGCAAGTTCTGGAAAACCGGGCATTTCGGGTGCAGGCCCAGCTCCTGTTGGCGCAGTAGGGCCTGCGGGGCCTAGACCCGGCGGCAAGCCCGTAGGACCAAGTTCTAAATATTCTTCTTCCTTTTTCTTTCTTTTAAAGATATCAAAGATAGCCATAATTTAAAAAGCGAAAGAGTTTTATTAAATTTTGTGGAAGCTTTGGAAGCAAAAATTGCTTTGGAAAATCAATAGTTACCTCAAGCCATTTTCGGACTCCACACTCATAATTTGGCAGATGGCATCATTTATATTGTTAAAATATCCATTTGAAATAAGTCCTCTAAAAATATTTTAGCAGAGCTTATCTTTTTTATCGAGAGGAACTTATTTTGGTATAATACACAAATTCAGAAAACGAGAAAAGTTTAAAATAACTTAAAAAGATTTAGAAATAATGGCCACAACCAGTATTGAGAAGTTAAAAGAAGAAATTATTGCAATTGCAAAGGGTGAAGGGCCGCCCTCTACAAGATCTTCTCCATACAGCTCTGCAAGAGCAAAACTCGATGAGCTACTAGCAAAAGTTGAGAGTAAAAAAGATCGCATAGAAATTTTACGTGAAATTGATAAAGCCTTAAAGCCAAAATCGTCTATTACTTTCATACTTAAAGGCGATCCTGTGCAACAGCACAGGCTTATTTATGATGCTTTTGGCGAGTCCATTGAGCCGACATATTACTGGATATTAGATTATCTAAGAGATAGTGGCATGGAGGTTAGTAAAACTGCAGAATATTTTTCAGCATCGGAGGCTTCGGGATTTTTCGGCGAAATGGGGGCTAGACGAACTGCTTTAGAAAAACAAGCAATCGAACTCATGAAAACAATTAATATGGTTGTTAAGTCAATAATTAATTTGCTTTACGACTTAAAACTTTTTGACATTAGACTAAAAAACTATGACGATTTGAAATCAAAAGACCCGGAACTTAAAAAAAGTGCTATTTGGGGACTTAAAGGTATTTGGCTCACAGAAGTTGATGCAACACAAAAAGGTCTTGGCTCGATTAATAGTTTAGTACAAAATTTACAATTCATAACTTTGCGAGATGCTTTTATGGTTGTACCTATAGAAGAGTGGTATGTTCCTAATGCAAGTAGCAAAACCATTTCAGAAATAAAAGAAAAAGCAGCCAAATATGTTGCTGGCATGGATTTAACAGATATTGTAAAACGCGTCCTTAAGCCAAGAATTTTAGAATTTATTGATTGGCTTTATTTGTCTGAAAAAGAATTAAGAAATAGAAGAGAAATAGAAAAAGCGTATTTGAAAGCACAAGTTGATAGTTTGAAAATATATACTAAATGGGTAAGGCCGTATATGATTGCAGTACAAAAACTTATTCCAGCAGAATTTCAAGAATTGGCACGTTACAAAGATATTGGCATAGAACCTTCTATAGCACCAACAGCATTTCATGTAATTTGGATGTATTTAGAACTTTTGGCTAAAGCAAAAGCAAAAATTGCTTTAAGAAAACCAATAGTTGGTGAATCTGGTGAAATAACTCTTCAAGATGAAAATAACAGACCATATGCTGTTGTAGAAGTAAGAATTGCTTTTAGATCATCGCCTGTAAGTGCGGTTGGGGCTGAAGGTGTACGCGGCTATGGTTTTACTGGAAGTACGATAATTTTGTTTTCTGGTTATGTGATGCAAAAAAAACATTTAGACTTGTTAGAATCTTGGAAAGATGATGAAATTTTAGATTTTATTGATAGAATGACAAAAGAAACTCTCGACGCATTGTCAGATGATTTAAAGAAATATTTAGAAGAAAAACCAATTGTCGAAGAAAAAAAGCCTAAAGAAATAGAAATTCCGTTTATGAAATGGGTTAAATCAACATTTGGTTCTTTAGCAAAATTCCAAGAACAAGCAAAACAAATATATTCGACTATTTTTAAAATAGGTATGAGTAGCAAAGAAGCTTGGAATGTTGCAAGACTTATGCTTCGCGCAAAATATATGGCTAAAGATCGCACTTTTAGTTGTTATGATGTTTATAAAAGTTCACATGGTATGTTGGCTTGGCCAACTTAAAATGTAAATGCCCCGCATAACTTTGAAACAAATTAAAAGAGAGCTTGCAAAAGCGACTTCTTTAACAGAAAAAAGATCTTATCTCGAAAGTTTGTTAAAAATAGTTAAATCAAAAAAACTTTTGGCTAAAATAAAAGAACTTTTAGAAGAACTAAACGTGCATTTGGGCCATAGTGAAAAATTGGGTGAGATTGCAGAAATTACAACAGGACAAAAGCCTGTTGTGTTAGAACAAAAACTTGCTGAACTTCCTGAGTTGGCTGAAAAAACTGAAGTACCTAAAGCAGAATATAAAATTGAACTTGAACAAAAACTGGCTCCTTTACAAGCAGCGCCAAAAGAATATGCAAAACAAGAATATGTAAAGCAACCACAAATATCTTATGAGCGTGCAAAAGAAATGATAAACACTCTAAAAAACTATTTCACCAAAGTTTTGGGGCTTGATTTGGGCATGTTAGAAAAAAGTGATATAGTTAAAAATGAAGTTGAAGAGCACATAAAGAACTTTTTTAATTTAGGCGAAACATGGGAAGATCGAGCAAGAATAAAAAGTTATGTAGATTTTCTTGTAAAAGAAGAAGAAAAGTATAAAAAACGCTCAATTGATAGAGGTTAAAGTTATAAAGTCTAAATGCTATTGAAATAAATAAGATAAAAATTTAAAAAATTAAAATAAAAAAGAAAAATGGCTTTTAGTTATTCAGAAAAAGGAGCATATTATAATGCTTTAGATCCTAGTTCTGGAAACTTTGCAGTTAATGCATACTGGCGTACTGCGTATCTTGGTGCGCCAACTTCACCACAAACACCAGCCCAAATTCAACAAATTACTGGACTGGCCGCAAGCGGAATTCAAAATATTGAAATAGGTACATTAGAGCCAAAAGCATGGGAAACGATACCAAAACAACATTTTGAAGAAATAAGGCGCCTTGGTAAATTGGTAATAAGAGATTTTGAAAAAGAAGGAAAGCCCTCACCCATTTCTGTGCACGCACCAATTTTAGAACCAACTGGATTTTCAGAAAGAGGATGGTCAGAGGATCTTTGGAGAGAGCAACAAAAAATTATGGCGGACGTTGTTAGAAAAGCTGCCGTGCTTGGCCCTTCTACTCCAGTAACAATTCATGCAAGCCACGCTCCATCCATGCGAATAAGATATGATCCTGCAGAAGCAAAAGCAGAACTTGAAAAAATATACAAATTGCCTGAAGATCAAAGAAAACTTTACAAAGCAGAAATTGATAGATTACAGAGGGGAGAAATTTTAGAATCAGAAATTGTAGTTGATCCCGTAACAGGAGAAGCCACACAATTAAAAAGAGAATGGCTAGAATACCCGACTGGACCAGTATTGTTTACGCCAGAGACGAGAATCGAATCCATAAATCGAACCTCTTGGCTAGAAAAAATAAAAAGCATACAAGAAATTCGATCCAAACTTATACAAAACAAAGAAGCTTATGATAGAAGACAGCTCTCACAAGAAGAATATAATGCAGCAAAAGAGTTTTTGTCTAAAGAATTAGAACTGACTGTCGAATCTGCATTCGATAGTGCTATTCGGACTTTTGAAAAAGCTGCGGAAAATTTGCCTGAAAAAGCTGAAGAGTTTTCTCGATATGCAAACCAATTAAAAACCGAAATACAAAGAGCTGGATCTGTAGAAGAAAAGGCAAACAAATTAATACAAATAAGTAGTTTACCACAATTTACACCACCGCGATTCTTACCTTTTGAATCATTTGGCGGGCATAAGGCAGCAGAAGCTTTTGCAAATATGGCGCTCGAAAGTGTTAAAGCTGCAAAAGAGAAAAAAATGCCTTTAGAGTCCGCACCAATTGTTTCTATTGAAAATGTTCATCCTATGTTTTTAGGAGGAAGAAGTGAATCTTTAAAACAAATAATAAATCAAAGTAGAAAAATTTTTTCTGAAAAAGTGCAAAAAGAGTTAAAGATTTCAGAAAGCGAGGCTAAAAAATTAGCTGAAAAGTTAATTGGTGCAACTTGGGATGTTGGACATATAAATATACTTAAAAGGTATGGCTATGAGCCAAAAGAAGTAGAAAAAGAGCTTAAACAGATAGCAAAAGACATAAAGCATGTACATATTTCTGATAATTTTGGTTTTGAAGACGTTCACTTACCTCCTGGAATGGGAAATGTTGATGTAAAAAAACAATTAGAAATTTTAGAAAAAGAAGGCAAACTAGGAAAAATACGTGCGATTGTAGAAGCTGGTGCATGGGTACAATTTTTCAAAGAAAGTCCTTGGCCCCATACATTGCAGTATTTTAATTTGCCAATGTATGGCTGGCAAGCTGCACCGGGTTGGCAAGAAGGCATTGGTGCATATTTCATGGGAACATCAGGCTATGCTGCTGGTTATGGTAATATTTTGCCAGAAATTCATTTCTCAGAGTACGGATCTGGCTTTAGTGTTGGCTTGCCACCACAAAGAGCACCCGCCAAAGGCGAAAAATCAACATTTTCTGGAACGCCAATGAGCTAACAAAAGTTTTTACTTGGTCAATCCATTCCGCTTTTCCAAAATTGCTAGTTGTCGTTTAAAGGCTTCTTTTCGCATACTTATGAAACAATTCATTGCTTACTCTGTAACATTCAGCACTTTCTTTGCGTACCCAAGTGAGAGAGACAGTGTCCTTTATAACTCCATGCTCGCTCATTATCTGGATCTATTTCAACTGCTTTATCAAGACATTCAATAGCTTCTTCATCCTTACCCAAGATATAGAGAAGGAGTCCTTTATTACGCCACGCACCCTCAAAATTTGGCTCTATTTCAATTGCTTTATCAAAATATTTAATAGCTTCTTCGTACTTGTGCAAATCGTAGAAAGCGACTCCTTTATTATACCACGCACTTCCACTATTTGGATTTATTTTAATAGCTTTATTAAAACATTCAATAGCTTTTTTATTCTTACCCAAGTTGCTAACTCTAACTCCCGCATTTATCAAAATGTAAGCAATAACAGCTTGCTTTTCAAATATTTTCGGTATTTCACCAAAATCGTTTTGATAATCTTCCGCGGAGTATGTTG
>JBMFNW010000018.1:0-7610 GCA_049969975.1 Candidatus Nanoarchaeia archaeon | reverse complement strand
CAACATACTCCGCGGAAGATTATCAAAACTATTTTGGTGAAATACCGAAAATATTTGAAAAGCAAGCTGTTATTGCTCACATCTTGACAAATGCGGGAGCTAGAGTTAGCAACTTGGGTAAAAATAAAGAAGCTATTGAATGTTTTGATAAAGCAATTAAAATAAATCCGGATAGTGAAAATGCGTGGTATAATAAAGGAGTCACTTTCTACGATTTGCACAAATACGAAGAAGCTATTAAATGTTTTGATAAAGCAATTGAAATAGATCCAAATTTTTATAAAGCATGGTGTTTTAAAGGGCTTGTTCTCCAAAATTTAAGCAAGTATGAAGAAGCTATTAAATGTTTTGATAAAGCAATTGAAATAAATCCGGATGATATAGATGTATGGAATTGGAAAGGGCTTGCTCTCCAAAATTTAGGCAAGTATGAAGAAGCTATTAAATGTTTTGATAAAACAATTGAAATAAACCCGGATAGTGGAAACGCATGGTATAATAAAGGAGTCGCTTTCTACGATTTGCACAAGTACAAGGAAGCTATTGAATGTTTTGATAAAGCAATTGAAATAAATCCAAATTTTGGGTGTGCGTGGCATAATAAAGGAGTCGCTTTCTACGATTTGCACAAGTACGAAGAAGCTATTGAATGTTTTGATAAAGCAATTGAAATAAATTCGAATTTTTATAAAGCATGGTGTTTTAAAGGGCTTGCTCTCGAAGATTTAGGTAAGTACGAAAAAGCTATTGAATGTTTTGATAAAGCAATTGAAATAGATCCGAATGATATATATGTATGGAATTGGAAAGGGCTTGCTCTCCAAAATTTAGGCAAGTATGAAGAAGCTATTAAATGTTTTGATAAAGCAATTGAAATAAATCCGAATGATATATACACAAGGTATTACAAAACGCTTGCTCTTGCTCTCCAGGATTTGAGCGAGAAAGAAGAAGCTAATAAACGTTTTGCTAAGGAAATGGAAATATCAAAGCAAATCTGGCAACCAAGTTCCAACGATTATCAAAATAAATTAATCCAGAAATAGTTAAAAGCTAAAAAATACTTTGAAAAATATTTTCAAAAAAATTTAATTAAAATTTTCTTTATATTGAACTTTGCCTTCAAATTCAAGTAAAATTTTAGCTCTTCGTCTTGAAAAGTGTTGAGTCTTTTGGCTGGAGTTGTTACTTATAATTACTGGAACTTTTTTTAAAAATCTAGGAAGATTTTGTTTTTTTGTTTTTTAGCTGGCAACCTTTTTAGTCGGATCGATTACTCTTCCCATAAACAAAATATTTCCAGTTTCTTTTTCTTGAATTATAAAAATAAATGGATGGTCTGCTCTAAAGATATTTCTCAGCACAAAAGCCTTTTCCATAACAACAGCAGTTGCAGCAGCAGCTTCTGTTCCTTTTTCATCAACTTTAACATAGGCTTGATGAATTACTTCACGTATATAAAGTCCGCCAGTTGGACTCATCCCAGTGAAATCAGCACTATAAGTAAATGCAGTTGGCATTCCTAAAGCGCTTAGAGTGTTTTTCATAAAATATTTAGTGTTAAATTCAAATTTAGGTAAATAAATATCTAATTCTGTTTCTTGCATTTGTTTCTTATATTCAGAAAGTTTCTCTGCTGTTAAAGAAGATTCGATGTTGCTAAGATTTTTGGTTGGTAAAAGTATCAACATAGAAATTTTTTTACCTTTATATGGCAATTCTAAAATCTGCAAATCTCCTAAATCTGCATAATTAAATCTTGCTTTATCTGGTTTCATATGCATCATAGGAACTTTTACAACATTTGTAGAGTTTATTTTAAAATCCATTTCTTGTGTATCTTTTGGGTCAAATTCCCATACCCATGTTCCTTTAAAATAAATAGCATTTGTGAGAACAAGTATTGTTGATGGATTTAAAATATCTGGAGGAATTAATTCTTTAATTTTGTTATTTGTCTGCTCTTCTATGAAGCTATTAATTGTTTGTCTCGATTTTTCTGTTTCTTTAACAAAATCTACATTTGCTGCTTTCCCACCATAGTATTTTTCAACTCTACTCATATAATCTTTAAGAAGCGAATAATCTTGTTGAACCCAAAGAGCATTTCCCGTCCTTAATTCATAATCCCTATACCCTTTGTTAATATTATTATAAATCGCAGCAAAATTTGGTCTTAATATATCGTTTTCTGGAAAGTGAAAAACTGATTTCATTTCCTCTGCTGTCTGCCCCCTTGCTCCTTCATAAGTCATTGCTAAAGCAGCGAAAATACTGTAAGGAGAATAGAAAATATTTCCATCTTGGGCTTTACTTAATTCTGAATAAAGTTCAAAGGCAAATTGATTATTGGCATTTACAACTTCTTGAATTCCTTGTTGTGTCGAACCAGAATCATCTGCTTTTGGTGGATGCTTCGGTTCATAAGGAAAAAGAAATAATACTGTTGCTGTTGCGCTTACTGCAACCATCAGAAGCGCTATTCCAATTATTAAAACTTTTTTATTCATATTTTTTTAAACATAATTAAGTATTTAAAGTTTTATTTTTAATAGCAAGAAAATGGAGAGGATTGGAAAAGAGAAATATTACTTAGAAATTGCGGAAACAGTTGCTAAAAGATCTCCTTGTGTAAGAAGAAAGTATGGTGCAATTGTAGTTAAAAATGATTCGATAGTTTCAACAGGATATAACGGTCCAGCCAGAGGAAGTACTAATTGTGAAATTGGTTGTGCAAAAGAAATACTAAACTTGCCTCATTATTCTGGATATGATCATTGTCCTGCTGTTCATGCAGAAGAAAATTGCATAATCAATGCAGCGAGAAACGGCTCTTCTGTTTTGGAAGGAACTCTCTATCTTTATGGAATAGATGCTAAAACAAATGAATTTGTTGAAGGAATGCCTTGTCCAAGATGCAAAAGATCGTTAATAAACGGTGGAATAGAAGATGTTATAACGATAAATAAAAATGGAGACATTGTAAGATTGTATGTGAAAGAATGGGCTAAAGAAGATAAGAAAAATTATGAAAAAATAATTCAAGAATTATTAACAAAAAAGAAATAATTTCTTTTTAATTAATTTTTAAATTTCTTTTTAGTTTTTACTTCACACTTAACATCATTTTTAAAATTTTTAAAATTAAAGATTGAACTGAAATTGCATAAAATTGAAAAATTTTAAAAGTAGAAATAAAAATTGTATTGGAGGCTTTCCTAGATGAAAAAGTTGGAAGGCAATATAGTTGACGTTATAAAAAATCGAGTTTATCCTGGCGTAATTTATTTTAATCAAAAAATTCTTAGAATAGAAAGAAATAATAAAAAATATAACAGATATATTGTTCCCGGATTTATCGATGCACACATACATATTGAAAGTTCTATGCTAGTGCCTTCAAAATTTGCTGAGTTGGTTATTCCTCACGGCACAGTAGCAGTAATATCAGATCCTCACGAAATAGCAAATGTTTTGGGTGTAAAAGGAATTGAATTCATGATCAAAGATAGTAAAAAAGTTCCATTAAAAATATTTTTTACTTGTCCTTCTTGCGTACCTGCCACTAATTTCGAAACTTCTGGCGGTGCAATTAATGCAAAAGAAGCGGAGTTACTAATGAAAAAGAAAGAAATAGTTGCTCTTGGTGAAATGATGAATTTTCCAGGTGTAATAAATAGAGTTCCAGAGGTTATAGAAAAAATCAAAATTGCTAAAAGGCATAATAAACCAATAGATGGCCATGCACCATTGCTAAGAGGCAATGACTTAAAAAAATACATCGAAGCTGGAATATCAACAGATCACGAATGTACTTCTTTAGAAGAAGCAAAAGAAAAACAAGAGCTAGGAATGAAAGTAATGATACGAGAAGGTTCTAGTGCAAAAGATATGAAGAAACTAATTAAATTGGAAAATGCTTTTGCTTTTGTTAGCGATGATAAAGATTGTGTTGAGTTAATAGAAAAAGGCCATTTAGATTTTTTATTAAGAAAAGCTATTCGTTTAGGTAAAGACCCTATCGAAGCAATTAAAATGGTTACAATTAACCCAACTAAGCATTATAATTTACCATTTGGGTCGATTGAAATAGGCAAACCGGCACATCTTGTAGTAATTGATAATTTGAGAAAATTTAAAGTAAAAGAAGTTTACATAGATGGTAAATTAGTAGCAAAAAATGGAAAAATAAAATTCAAAAAAGTAAGAAAAAAAATTAAAGAAGTAAACAAATTTAATGCAAAATTCATAACTGAAAAAGAATTATTAATTGATATTCCGAATAATTCGAGAGTAAAAATTATTCAAGCATACGATAATAAATTATTGACTGATAAAATAGTTCTAAAATCCAATCAAATTTCTAAAAATATACAAAAACTTGTTGTTTATAATCGATACTCTAAAGCTGCTCCTGCTGTATCGTTTATCAGAGGATTTAATTTAAAAGAATGTGCTATAGCTCAAACAATCGCACATGATAGTCATAATATTGTTTGTGTTGGAAGTGATGATAAACTTATAGTTAAGGCCATTAACAAATTGATTAAAATTAAAGGAGGAATTGTAGTAGCTACTCCTAATAAAATTATTCAATTGAAACTTGGCATTGGCGGTTTAATGGGAAACAATCCAAAAGAAATTTATAAAAAAATAAAAGAAATGCTAGCATTATGCAAAAAGCAAGGATGTAAATTTAAACATCCATTCCTAACACTTTCTTTCATGAGTTTATTAGTTATTCCCCATCTTAAACTTTCAGACAAAGGATTGTTTGATTCAGACAATTTTTGCTTTGTAAAAGTTTATGAATAAATTCACTAATAGATCTAATCTACAAAATTAGAAAAAAGAAGCAAAGTATTTTATCAACAACTTTTTAAAGCCCAAATGCTGCAACTCACCGGAGGGGTTCGATGAGAAAGGCAATTATTTTTGCATTAGTAATTGTAGTTGTTATCTCCCTGTGCTTGATTACATTTCGACAGAGCACGTTTTCAGAAAAAGAGTTTCATAGAAGCAAACTTCCAGCTCTTCAAGTTCAAGGAAATAAAATTTTAGATGAGAACGGCAACAGAATTATTTTTCGCGGTGTGAACTCTATTGGTGTTGGTGAAATGATTTACTACTATAAAAAATGGAATGAAGAATATTTTAAAAAAATGAATGAATGGAATGTGAAAATTGTAAGGTTTCCAATTCATTACGCATCATACAAATGGTATGAAGAAAATCGGCCAGGATATTTTTTAAAATCTCTTGATCAAGGGATAGAATGGGCTGCAAAAAACGGAATCTATTCGATAATTGATTTTCATTCTTGTGGATGGCCTCTCACTGGCGAATATTATGGCGGAGAGTACGACTCTAACTGGAAACGCAATATTTATGAGTTTACTCCAGAAGAATTGAAAAGTTTTTGGAGTTCGATTTCTAAATATTTTGCAAACGACACACGAATTGCGTTCTATGACATTTTTAATGAGCCTGCAAAAGAAGATCTTAATAGGGGTGGTGTTGGAGACAACATATCTCTCGAAGCATGGATTGAGTGGCGCAACTTCGCTGAAGAGCTTATAGATATTATCCGTGAAAACGATCCTAACCGCGTTGTCTTGGTGGGTGGGCTGCAGTTTTCTTATTATATCAATTATGCAGTGAAATATCCTATTCGCAGACCAAACGTAGTCTACTCCGTGCATATTTACAACAATACAAATTGGATGGTAAGCTGGGATGATGCATTTGGAAATGCAGCTTCACATGTTCCTGTATTGGTCGGAGAAGTCGGCTTCGACCCAGACGATCCAAATATTGGCGGAACTGTTGAAAGTTTTGCACGTCCGCTGTTAGATTATTTAGAAGAAAAAGATATTGGTTGGTTAGCGTGGAATTTTGGCCCTGAATGGTCTCCAAAACTTTTGCTTGATTGGAATTATACACCTACTATTTCAGGAGAATTTTTCTACGAAAAGTTGCACAACGTCTCGAAAGCATAAAATTCGAACCTATTTTACTAAAAATTGGAGCTACCTCGAGGAATATATCGAATTCAAGAAAAAAGTAAATGCCGATGAGCAATCAAGAAAGATATCTTCGTAATTTCGCCAGTTTCTATTAACTCTTGCAAGCGCTTGCGTTCCCATTCAGAGAGCGTGCGAAGCTCTTTTAGCTACCATTTTAGGTATTTAGAATCTCATTTAAGTCTTGTCAAATATCTTTTGTCAACCAATACGCGCTTTTTGATCTTCATATAAAAGCCAGCGCCAAAGCGGCATAAATTTTATTCTTTTATCTTTTATTCTAATATCGCGCTCTTCCCCATTATAGATTATAAGACCGTTCTTGATTTTATATTTTTCTAAAAAATATTTCATGCTACTAAGCTCGTATTTTGTTAGTTCTGTTTTGTTTTTAACCTCGATTGGTATAAGCTTTTTATCTTCAACGAGTAAAAAATCAATCTCTTTGCCATCTTTTCTCCAGTAGTATTTGACATCAGCTGTGCTTGCAACAACATTCTTCATTATCTTATCATAGTTAGCAGTATAATTGTAAGCTAACGTCCACCAATTTGCATAAGCCTTTTGCAGCTTTCTCGAAGCTACAAAAAGGCCAGGCCTAAAATTTCTTATTATTTTTATAAGATATGAAAACTCAAGGAAAAATATATGCCTCAGTAGCGTCTTTTTACTAATCCCTAGTTTTCTAGACAAACCATCATAGTCTAAGTATGCCCCTGGTTCGCTATAAAATAGCTCTAATAACTTTAACAACAGCTCGCGCCTGACATTTTTGAATTTTTCGGGCAAGTCCTCTTTTATAATTTTGTCGATTATAGTCGTTTTTAAGTAATCTTTTATCAAATACTCATTTTCCCAGCTGACAATTTCTGGAAAGCTTCGCAATAAGTAAAGCTGGCATTCCTTCTTGAGTTCTAACTCCCTTAGCTTGGCATCTTTAATGTAGTCAGCTTTGCCTCTAAGTTCTAAGTATTCGACAAAGCTGAGTGGCTTTATATTTACGAGAAAATATCTGCCAGCAAGGTTTTTAATCGCTTCTTTTTCCAAAGCAGTACTGCTAGAAGATGAGACTATGAACTTTATGTTTGGAAATGCGTCATAAATCAGCTTTATCTTGCTTGCCCAATCGCTAAGCTTAGTAATTTCATCAAGAAAAACAAATATCTTAGCCTTCTTCCAATCAACGCCTGTTAGCTCGCTATAGTTATTAAAAATTTCAGTTAGCTCCTCAACCCTCTTATCAAAATTAAAATAAAGCAGGGTTTTGGGTTCTGTTTTTTTAAGTAAAGTCTCAATGAGTTGATAAAGCAACGTTGTTTTGCCAACTCTCCGCAGCCCAGATGCTATAATAATCTGTCTGTAATTAAGCAATTCTAAAAATTTGCTAAAGATCTTTCTCTTATAAGGTAGTGCAAGTTCTTTGCTAACTTTTGCTTCTAGCCACCAAGGATTTAAGATTTTTAGTATTTCAGCGAGTTCCATAAGTTTCTTATTGGAAACTAATATTTAAATCTTTCGTTTCTAATTGGGAACTAATGTTTTTTAAAAAATCAAGATCGCAGATTTTCCGTAAAACGGCTATCTAAG
>JBMFNW010000017.1:0-9833 GCA_049969975.1 Candidatus Nanoarchaeia archaeon | reverse complement strand
GTACAAAAACAGAAACATTCGATCTATATGTCGGCACGACAGACATTACTTACCAATTTGAAGGTAAAAATTATACTATTAGACTGCGAGGTTCTTTTGATTCTTTGAGAGAATTTGCTATAAATGATCAAATTTACAGCTTCAAAACTTCAGAAGTTTTGCCTATTGATTTAAATAACGATGGTTTTGCCGATTTAGAAATAAAATTAGTTCAATTATTACCAAATGGTGCAAAGCTAAAACTTACTCCAATTTCACCAATTCCTAAAGTTGAAGCTCCAAAACCAAAGCCAATAGGTCCTATTTGCGGCGATGGCAAGTGTGAAGGCGATGAAAGTCCATTAACTTGCCCGCAAGACTGCCCTGCACCAGAAGTAAAAGTTGCATTTGCAGGCGCTAATTACTTAACTTGGCTGCTCATAATTTTGATTTTAATTGTACTAGCATTAATTGTACGGCAACAACTTAAGCGTCTTAAACACAAAAGTACAAAGCAAAATATAAAACGCGAAAACATAGAAACACGATACAAAAAGCATAAACGTGCATAAAGCAATTAACTTTTTAAAAAATTCAAAGCAATTTTTGCAGCAAGTCTAGATGTTTGATTTTGAAAATCTTTTGGCGGGCAAACTTCTACTATATCCAATCCTTTTACTTTTTTTGTGGCTTTTAAATGTTCTAAAATTAATAAGAGTTGTTGAGGCAAAAGACCTGCAGGCTCTGGCCAACCAGTACCCGGTGCAAATGCAGGATCTAACACGTCTATATCTATAGATAAATAAATTGCATTAAGAGGCTTGGCAAATTCTTTTATGTGTTTTATTACATTGTTAAATGTTGCACTTGTGTAAAAATTTTCAGCCAAATCAAAAGCAATTTTGTTAAAAACAAATCTTTTTTCAGCATCTGTATAATTTCTTGCTCCAATGTGTAAAATAGAATGTATAGATTTGTTTTTTCTAAAGAAATTAGCTTTAATTATTGCTCGCAGCACATCTTCGTGTGTTGGAGGAAAGAAATCGTCTTGGCAATCAAAGTGTGCATCAAACCAAATTAGGCCAGATTTTTTAGAAAACTTTTTGGCAAAAGCATTTACTAAACCATAACTAACAGAATGGTCTCCACCAAGCCCTAATACAAATTCTTTTTTTTCATACGCATCAGAAGCACACTTTTCAATCTCTTTTTGCATAAGCTCAAAATCATCAAGTTCTTTAATGGTTTCAAATTGAATATTTTTAGATAAAGAGTCAAATTCAAAAAAATTTTTTAGCTCTTTTTCAATTTGATCTGGCGCAAAACTCGCTCCTCTTCTCTCTTTTTCTACAACGCATTTATCAAAAGGTATTTTAATTACTCTAAACATTTGTTTAACCAATAGTTTTAATCAACTATTTTAATGTAGTGGGCCTGGGCTGATTTGAACAGCCGACCTCTGCCTTACTAACCGCCTGCTTGCTTTTGCAAGGCAGGCATATCAGAGCAGCGCTCTAACCAGGCTAAGCTACAGGCCCGTTTTAAAGAAAAAAAATTTAGATTAAAAAAGATTTCGCACAAAGTGATGTGCTTAACAATTTAAGCACAAAATCAAAATTCAAATAACTCTTTTACCAAATCTTTTGTTTTGCCAATTATATTTTCTCAGCCTTTTGTCAGGATAGCCACAAGAACTACATCTTTTATTTTGGAAGTGATAGCTGTGCCTGCCACATCTAGGGCACCTAATATGGCTTTTTTTACCTGTTCGTTTACCTTTTGATGGCGTACCTTTTGACATAGTCATATTTTTAAAAGACCTTTTTTAAAAGTATCGGAAAATTTGATACACTTTAGTTGTTATTTTCATTACTATTTTTTTATTATTTTTTGTTACTATTTTGTTATTATTTTTACAGCTTTTATTTTAGATTTTATTTTGTTTCTTATTTTAGTTCTTATTTTAGATATGGTAGTAAATGTGATAATTGTCACACATACAATTTTAACTTACTAATACTTTCTTTCTTATGGCAAACGAAATTAGACCAAATGAAAATAAATCAAATGGCCAAAAAGCCATAAGTAAAATAAATGGCGAGTTCGAGCGTGTAAAGGCTGCAGTAAAATTGCTATTAGAAAGAAACCCTGAGCTTGCAGAGAGTGCTAGCTTGTTGCTTTTGTATTTTTGGTACTTTTATGACGATTTTCCAATTTTGCTGCCAAAATATAGAGCAACGAGGCTCGTAGACCCAGAACTTATTTTAGCAGCTAAAAAAGAATTAGAAAATGAATTTAGCGAAAGTTTTGGCTAAAGTAAGACTTTATTTTGTTGTTCTTTATTTTCTGTTTTATTCAATCTCCAATTTAAGCTATGCAGAGACTTACTTTTTCAAAGTAAATACTCCTTCTAATCTAAGTTTAGAAAATTGTGATTATGCGGAATGGCTGCTTTGGTCAGAACAACCTATAGAAAAAGTAGTTGAAACAGATATACAAGGTTTAAATTTTAAAAATTTAAGTAAAAGCGTTCTCGAGAATTCGCTCTCAGAAAAAATAGAGTTTGCTTGGGAAAGAACAGACCCCATAGAAAAGCGTTCTGAGCAAATTAAAACAATTTTTAGAAAAAATGAAATATTTGTATTGGGTCCAACAAAAATAAAGTGCCCAGGAAATTTTACAATAATTATACCAAAAGCAGGCAGCTATTACGTTCCTTTGCGATTATACACAGAGCAAGCATCTAAAGATATTTCTATTGGAATCGTTGCTGAGGAAAATGTTGTAAAAGAAAACAAAGTAGAAAACATTACTTTTGAGCCAAACAATCAAAATGCTAGGAAAAAACAAAATTTGTTGCTTATTATAAGTGTAATCTTTATTTGTATTGGTTTTGGTTTGCTCGCTTTTTCGAGTAAATTTCGAGTAATGTTTAAATCAAAGC
Source organism: Candidatus Nanoarchaeia archaeon (assembly GCA_049969975.1). GTDB lineage: Archaea > Nanobdellota > Nanobdellia > UBA10117 > UBA10117 > JAWAPU01. The sequence continues at coordinate 6,910 of JBMFNW010000017.1, read as the reverse complement.
AATAAAATGAGAGCACATACGCATATCGCTTTTGGTCTTTTCTTGTTTGGCTTATTTTGTCCAGTTTTAGAAATTGTTTTGGAGCCAAAACTTATTGCCCTTGTTTGCCTTGCAAGTATCTTTCCAGACATAGACCATCCTAGATCTTTTATAGGGATGCTTTTTTATCCAATATCTAACTTTATTTATGCTAAATTTGGGCATCGTACGATAACACATAGCTTGTCATTCTTTTTAGGTTTAAGTATGCCACTAATTTTTTTGAATTGGCATTGCTTTATTGCCGTAGCAATTGGTATTCTTTCACACTTAATTGCAGATGGTATGAATACAACAGGCATTCCGCTATGTTGGCCAAGTTCAAAAATTTTCTTTTTCCTTCCGCAGAAGTATTTAATTCCTGTTGGTGGAAAGGAAGAATTTTTATACTTTCTTTTATTTTCTTTTTTTAGCATTTTGCTTTTAGGCATATCTACTTTTGGCTGGAGAAATTTATTACATACTATACTTCCTACCTTTGAAGGCGTAATTTATGAATATTCCACACTTTGCGATGGTCCGGGCCAAAAAAATCTTTGTTACATCGATGCAAATGTGTGTGGTGAGTATTGTGGCCCTGTGCAAGGCCTTGCAGTAGGTATCTGGAATAATAAACTTTTAGTTAGAACTTCTGCAGACTACAAAATGCTTGAAAAAGGCATAACTTTGGGTGCTAGACTTTCTCGTGGCGAAAGTGTTGAAATTGTTACTTCGTTACAAAAGTTTTACAATGAGCCATTTATGCTAAATTTAACTGAAATAAGTGCTGAAAAAGACACATTATTAGTAACTTTGAGGGGCGAGCTAACAGGAGAATTTGTTTGTTTGGGGGATCCAGAAGAGCCTGTTTTCAGCATAAACAAAGATCAAACAAAATTAGTTTTAAATCATATTTTATATTCAGATTTTGAACAAAAAGAGTGTGTGGGTTTTGTTTCAAATGGCTGGCTTGAATATAAAATTAGAAAATTGAGCAATAAAAATCAAAACAATGCGAGATGAGCTTAAGAATAAAATTTTGACAGAATTGTTGAACAACAAAAATATTTTACTCACCGGATCTTTCGGAATTGGTAAAACAACGCTTGCAAAAGAAGTTTTGGCAGAATTTTCACAAAAAGATCCAAAAAAATTACTTTTATATCATCCTTTTCCAAAACCTCAAAAACAAATTTTTTACAGAATTTTCGAACTTTTTACATTAAAAGGCTTTAACATTCCAGTTAACTGGAAGGCTTTAAGTATGTATTCACTTTGCGAACTTATAATTAAAATTTTAGAAAAAGAAGACAGAACTTTATTTTTATTTTTAGACGAAGCACAATTAATTACGGACATTTCAATTCAACTTTATTCTTATCTGCTGAACAGCGGAAAAGTTCATTTTGTCTTAATCGGCGATTGGCCTGCAATCCAGAAAAAAGTTTTATCCGCTAACTATGCTCTTTTCTTTTGGAAGTTTGAACAAATTAAAGTAGAGCCACTAAACAATCAAGAGGCAAAAGAATTGTTAGAAAATTACTTAAAAGTGCAACAAAAAATTTTAGATGAAAGCACAAAAGCTAAAATTTTATCTTGGGCTAGTGGAAATCCTATGGAGATTTTAAGAGCAACAGATCGAGCTTTAGTGGGCGAAGAACCAAATTTGAATTTAAGTTTAAATTCAATAAATTTATTTCCACTATTTATATTTGCTATTTTTGTATTGATAGGGCTCAAATATTTGTACAGAGGTATTGGAGATTATGCTCTTGCAAACTTTAGTGGCTTCGTTGGAATCGTGTTGTTTTTTATAATACGTTATTTTTGGTACAATTGGAAAAACTTTTAAGTAATAAAAAAATTATATAAATTGTGTTTTTGTCCTGATTATAGCTTTTTTAAATAATAAAATTTTTATACTTTTGTTGACAATTATATATTTAGGTGACTTTCAATGAATCGCAAAATTTTCATAGCAGTTATAGCTGCATTGTGCCTGCTTACAGCAGCTTTAGCAGCGATAACACTTACAAATCCAAAATTGGTTGAAGAGAAAATTACAGGTCTCTATACAAGCACAGAAACTGTAAAAGCACGAACACCTCTGTTTGTTTACGCAGAACTTACATTCGAAAACCTTAGTTTCGACCAAGCAACTAAAATTTATTTTTCTTTCAAAGATCAAAATCCATTGTATTTTGGTTCTGAGCAAGCAAACTTTTCAGAACTAAGTTCTGTTGATGCTTATTTGAATTCTTTTAAAGGCAATTTAAAAATAACAAAGTCGAAATTAGAAATGCAAGGTCAAACTAAGACCTTAGAAATTAATAAAATGGTATTAACTTCTGCAAAAAATCAGACTTTAGACGTCAGAGGTGTTTGGAATTTTACAAAAGCAAAGATAGATTTAGAACTTGATAAATTCACACTAGTTTCCTCAGGCACAATTCGCATAGGAGAAAAAGCACAGCTTAATGTACAAAATGATACTATTACTCTAAATAACTTTGTCGGAACATTTACATTTAGCAACAATTCTTTAATTATTAATGGAACTACTGAAAGCATGACCGCTGCTGGCCAAGATTATGGTATTTCAATAAACTAAAAATAATAAAAAGATATATAAATATAATTAATAAAATATTAGAAGAATGGCCATCAAATTTCAGTATGCTAAACCAAAGAAAGTGCTATTTGATAAATTGCTTGTCGCAATTATGTTTTGTTTGCTCTTAATCACGACTTTAGGCATAAATTTTTCCATTACAGGCCATTATACCGATGTTAGTATTAGTAACGATAATGCTGGCGAAGTTGCAGCATATAGTTATCCAAATCCTATTTATGCAGCTCCTTTTTTTCTCATTGTTTTTACATTAATGGTAATTTATGCTTTAAATTCAGAGCAAACTTCACCGAGGATTAAAAAGAGCCTTTTAGCTCTTCATATTATTTTAATTATAATTTTAGCGTTTATTACAGGGTTATTAATGTTGGACTATTTTTCTTCGAATAAGCCATTAGACTTGTCAATTCAAGCAATTATTTTAGCAACACCTTTGTTTTTTGTAAGCATTACTTTAGTTTTACTCGCGATGCGATCTTATTATGAAACTGCAAGCATATCTTCAAAAATTTTAAAACAAATCAAAACCAATAAAAATCTAAATTTAGTATCTCTAATTATTTTTATTATTTTTGTCGTTTCACTTTTTTTAGGAGTTTTTACATTGACGAGTTCAAAACTTACTGGAATGTTTGGATTTGCTGAAGTACAAAACTTTACAAAAGATATTAATCAAAATTTTACATCTTCAGAAATAATAACTTTAGATTTTTTAGAAGATCTTGCACAAAACTTTTCTTTATCATCGTTTAGTATTGTAGGTGTTTATAATGTAGAACCAGATGGATTTGTAGAAGTCGAACTTATAAGTGAAAATAAAAGTTATTTAGTGTTTAGCACCAAGGGTACAAATTCACAAGAATTTGTTACGGGAAGTTTTACAAATACAGACAATGTACAATTAAGCGACGAAAACAATGAAAGCAGCTACAATGGAAAGCAAAATTTCGAAGAAAATTTGAGCGAAAATGTAGAAACAATTAAAACAGCAGAGACAATAAAAGAAACAAATATCTCTGAAGCAAATCTATCTGAAAAGGAAGAGTTAAGCGAGTCAAACATTTCGGATTTGAACATATCTAATTCAAATATTTCAGACTTAAACACATCTAACTTAGAAACAAATTTATCTAATTTGTCAAATTCTTCGGGTGCAGAAAATTTAGAAAATTTATCCACACCAGAGTCTGGATCGCAAATAAATGAATCACAAAATGAAAGCGAATTAATAGAGCCGATAGAGTCAAAAACTAAGCTAGAAACTTTTTGTATAGAGACTTGTGTTTTGCCAGACTTAAATGCGAGCAATTTGAAATTGCAAATTAAAATTAAAAATGGTTGGCTGTACATTTCTGAGATAAGATATTCTAAAAAAATTGCAGCACAAAGACAAATAGAAATTCTAAATAATATTACAAATGAAACAAATAAAACCAATTTAACAAATGAAAGCAATAAAACTAATGAGACTATATTGCTTTTGGAAGTGAATATTACAGATGCAAAAGGCAATCTTGTGCCAGCCACGGTTTATTTTATAGAGCCACAAACTGAAGATGTTGTAGCTATTGGTAAAAATAAAGAAGAGTTAAACAGAGAAGAATTAAACAATAAAAGCACTTTTAGTGTTACTGGTGCATTCACAGAAGCACAGATAGTGAAAAAAGAAATTAGTGTAAAAAAAGAAATTGATAATAAATACGAGGAAGAAATAAAGGACAAACATAAAAAAGAAATAAAGGGTAAATATAAAGTAAAAGTTTTGCCGCAAAATATGCCTATAAAACAAATCATATTTAACGATTTAGAAATTCAGAGTCAAAACAACATTATAAATTTTATTAGATTGGACGATACGCCAGAAAATATACTCAGAGATAATTTTGTTGAGGTTTATGCAATCGATCCAAGAGGCTTAAATTTTGCATCAGCAACAGTGACTGTGATAGCAAAAGGCAACGTGCTTTACAAATGTAAGAGCTGGGATTTTGAGGCTAGAGAATGCAAGCCCGTCTGTGGCTTTGATGCAGAAAAACAAACAGAGGTTTGTCAAAGCGGATGGCAAAAACTTATGGACATTGTGCCGGGCCAAGAGTATAGTTTTACCTTAACTCCAGAAGATCCCAGCTATGCTGAGTATAATGCTACTTTAGGCGCGCCACAATGCAAGAATTTTGAATCGCCCTGTATTGCAAATTCCTCTTTGCTACGATGTAATGATAATCAGGCAAGCCCAGGCCCAGAACCAAATCAGCCAAATACAATTGATACTTGTACAGATAGCACAACTTCAGGAACTTGTCATTCTGATGAGTCAGTTGAAAACATCACAATTACTGATTTAAACAGCAGCTATTTCAGGCCAGGCGATACTGTCAACGTGACTGTTTGGTGGTATTGCTATGACACTACAGACAGAATCGCGCTTTACTATACAAACAGCACATCGTCAATAAATTGGGTGAACAAGCTTGCTGGAACAACAACCTGCCCTACAACAGGCTATTACACAAGGAATATTACTTTTACTTTAGACAATGTGCCAGGCGAGCATGCTGTGAGAGCAATCATGTTATATGCGAATGATATAGGATCTGCTTGCCCAACTGGCAGTTACAGAGATCAGGATGATGTTGCTTTTAGAGTTGCGAGCAAGCCAGTTACAACACTAAATTTGCCGCCTGATAATTATTACAATGATTCCGCGCCTTTTGTTAATGTAACTTTTAATTGTTCTGCAACAGCAGATGTGCTTCTAAAGAACATCTCACTTTACATAACTAATTCGAGCAATCAATCTTTCAGCCTAAACCAAACAACAGCCATTTCTGGAACATCAAACAGTACGGCTTGGACATTAACACTTGGAGTAGGAAATTATACTTGGAATTGTTTAACTTATGATAATGCTTCTCAATTTGATTGGGGCGATGCAAATAGAAGTTTGAAGATAAACTGGACAGATAACTATCCAACCGTAACTTTAGTTTCGCCTCCTGATGGCAATATCACAATAAGCAAAAATGTTAACTTCACTTGCAATGCAACAGATGATATTCAATTAAGTAATATAACATTCTATTGGAATTACTCAGGAAGCTGGCAGGCAAACGGAACTGTTGCCGTTTCGGGAACGAGCAATCAAACAACTTTCTCGAGAACAAACTTGAGCAATGGTGTAATACTGTGGAACTGTCGAGCTTGTGACAATGCGAGCCAGTGTTCTTTTGCTACTACAAACTGGACTGTCACTGTAAATTATACTAATACTGCGCCACAGTATAGCAATGTTGGAAGCAACACAACGACTCCTTACACAAACGAGCCAGTGTTACATTATGCCTATTGGCAAGATAATGATGCACTAAGTGGCTACATATTTTCAAGTAATTATTCAGGAGCTTGGCAAAATGATTCTTGGCAGCCTTTGACTGGAGCAGCAAACTGGAGCAATGTTACCAAAAATGCTCCTCCAACAAGTGGAGTTTATGGGTGGAGAATTTATGTAAATGATTCTGAAAATGTATGGAATGTTACAGATATACAAATAATAAATGTCCAGAACAAACCACCTCAAATAACTCTTAATTTACCAAACAACGGCCAACAATTTGAAAATGTTCAAGACATAAACTTTAATTTCACTGCAACAGATGATTTAAGCTCAACTCTAAGCTGTTCAATTTATTTAGACAATGCTCTAAATCAAACAAATAATTCAATAAAAAATAACACACTAACAAATTTCTTAATTTCAGGCATAAGCTATGGAAGCCATAACTGGTACATTAACTGCTCTGATAACGAATTTAGTAACACCTCTGAAACAAGAACTTTTAATATCATAGATACAATTGCTCCAACCATTACATTTATTCCTTTAACAGATTCAGGCACAGTCTATAGAACATACATTCAAGCAAATGTTAGTGCAAGCGATTCTCACTCAGGCCTTAAAAACATAACAATTTACTTATACGATTCGAATGGAAATTTGTTAAGTTCACAAAGTTCTACTAGCTCGCCATTCTTTGCTAACTTTACAAGCCTCTCAGAAGGAAATTACTACATAAATGCAACAGCATATGATAACTTTAATAACTCTGCAAGCACAGAAACGAGACAAATTACAATTTATTTAAACAAACCACCTCAAATAACTCTTAATTTACCAAACAACGGCCAACAATTTGAAAATGTTCAAGACATAAACTTTAATTTCACTGCAACAGATGATTTAAGCTCAACTCTAAGCTGTTC
>JBMFNW010000016.1:0-10785 GCA_049969975.1 Candidatus Nanoarchaeia archaeon | reverse complement strand
GTAAAGAGTAAAGAAATAAAAGAAAGAGGAGAAAAAGAAAAGAAACAATAAAATGGCACGACAAAAAAAATTGTACGATAAACCAGAAGAACCAGTTGCTGTGGTTGCTGTAGAGGAACCAGCACCAGAGCTAAAAGAAAAACTCGAATTTAAAACTTCACTTGGAAAAGAAGTTGGCAGTGGTAAAATAACTTCTCTTAACGAAATTTTTGCTCGCGGTGATAAAATACGAGAGCCCTCAATTTTTGACAAATTCGTTCCAAATCCTATTATTGAATATGTGCTTATTGGACAAAGCAGGGGAAAATTCGGTGGCGGTAAAAGAAAAGACATAAAACAAACACAAAAGAAAACTGCTGAAGGGAATAAACCGCATTTCTCTGCAATGGCAATTGTTGGCAATGGTAATGGCTTTGTTGGAGTTGGTGTTGGAAAAGCGCAAGAATCAATACCTGCACGAGAAAAAGCAGTCAGAAATGCTAAACTCAATTTAATTGAAATTGTAAGAGGATGTGGCAGTTGGAAATGTGGTTGTGGCGAAGCACATTCTTTGCCATTCGCTACAAAGGGCAAGTGTGGTTCTGTAGAAGTTAAACTTATTCCTGCGCCAAAAGGTGTTGGACTTGTTTGCGATAAAGAGGTTCAAAAACTTCTTAGAGCTGCAGGCTACAAAGATATTTGGATGAAAAGTAATGGCCAAACAAGGCACAAAATCGAATTCATTTTTGCTGTTTTTGATGCTTTAAAGAAAGCTACAGAAATGAAAGTTAAAGAAGGCTATAAAGTGTATCGTGGGGCACTATGACGGCGCGCTCTAGACTAGCCATTATTAGAATAAAAGGCGAAAGCAACCTTAGCCCAGAGATTCGTACAGCTCTTAAAAATTTAAAATTATACAAGAAAAATTATTGTAGTGTTTGGTCCAATAAGCCAGATATAATCGGGCAATTCCAAAAAGTTAAAGATTGGACAACATTTGGCGAGCTTGATGAAAAAACTTTTTTGCTTTTATTAAAAAATAGAGGGAGAGTTGCTGGGAATAAACCTCTTACTGAAGATTATTTAAAATCTAAGCTTAATTTAAGCTTTGAAGATTTTACTAAAAAATACTTTGCCTTTGAAATTGAGCTAAAAGATATTCCTGGACTAAAACTTTTTTTTAGATTGCACCCACCAAAAGGTGGATTTGAAAGAAAAGGCATTAAAGAAAGTTATGCTGCTGGCGGTGCTCTTGGATACAGAGGTAAAGACATTAATAAATTGCTGGCGCGAATGATATAAAAATTATAATAAAAATAAAGTAAAATGGTCGTACGAAAAAAGAAAAGTTCCCGCAAGTTTCGGGGTTGGAGAACGCACGGAACTGGTTTTGGGAAAAGACACAGAGGTAAAGGTAACAAGCCTTATCGAGGTGGAGGAGTTGGTAAACGGGGTGCACATAGAGAAACAATATTTTTGTCAAAAAAAGTTTCTGCTATTGGGAAAAGAGGAATACAAGTTATGCCGCGCGTGCGTAAAGAAAAACTCATTTTAGTAAAACTTTCTGATTTGGAAAAAGATTTTGCTAAATTTGTTAATTTGGGCGTAATTAAAGGAAATCGCGAACCATATGAAGTTGATTTGAGTCTGCTAGGTAATGTTAAACTTCTTTCAAATGGCAAAATCACAAAAAAATTCAATATAAAAGTGCCGTACTTCACAGCCAAAGCAAAAGAAAAAGTAGAGGCTGTTGGAGGCACAATAATTAAAACGCAATAAACAATAAACTTAAAATGGTGGACTTAAGCAGTTTGGCAGCACTAATTCCAGAAGTTAAAAAGCCAGATGTAGAAAGGCTGGCTTTTAATAAAAAACTTTTTTGGACAGGTATTGTGCTCGTGCTCTTTTTCATACTTTCTTATATTCCTTTAATGGGTCTTGGACAAAATGCACTTCAGCAATTCGAATATTTGTCGATTATATTGGGTGCTTCTTTTGGTTCAGTAATATCTTTGGGTATAGGTCCAATAGTTACAGCATCAATAGTAATGCAACTTCTTGTAGGTTCTAATTTATTGGCACTAGATATGAGTAAAAAAGAAGATAAAATTAAGTTTCAAAACTTACAAAAATTAGCAGTTGTATTTTTTATTTTGTTTGAAGCATCAGTTTATGTTTTAATGGGTGGTTTAGCACCAGATTCGGCATATGCTGGAACACTTCATTACAAAATTCTTCAAATTGCTCTTATTGCACAATTGGCACTTGGTGGATTTTTAATTATGTTAATGGATGAAGTTGTTTCGAAATGGGGTTTTGGATCTGGTGTTGGACTTTTTATTGTGGCTGGTGTTGCAGCTCAAATTTTCATCCGAGCTTTTAATCCTTTACCTTCTCCTCAAAATCCCGATGTACCCATTGGCCAAGTTTGGTATTTGTTCAAAGCACTTTCTATAGGAGATAGCACGGGTGCAGCACTAGCAATTACAGCGATAGGTGTAACTATTGCAGTTTTCTTAATATCTGTTTATGTGCAAGCAATCAAAGTTGAAATTCCTCTTTCGTTTGGCAGAATGAGAGGGTTTGGCATAAGATGGCCTTTGAGATTCATTTATACTTCAAATATACCCGTAATTTTGATTGCTGCATTAATGGCAAATATTCAGCTTTGGGCAAAACTTTTACAAAATGCAGGTTATCCGATTTTAGGAACTTTTAGCGGCAATGTGCCTGCAACAGGTCTTGTGAAATGGATTCATTCTCCAGAAGTAATACCTAGTCTAATAACTGGCTCAGCAACTTTGACAATGATTGGCCAAACTTTGGTTTATCTTTTATTTATGACTGGTGGAGCAGTTCTTTTTTCAATTTTGTGGGTTAAAACATCTGGTATGGATGCTGCTTCTCAAGCAAGGCAAATTTTAGCCTCAGGACTTCAAATACCTGGCTTTAGACGAGACCCAAGAGTATTAGAAAGTATTTTAAATAGATACATACCAGCACTTACTGTTTTGGGTGCCATAACTGTTGGTGCATTGGCTGCGCTTGCAGATTTGGGTGGTGCGTTATCTCGGGGTACTGGAATACTTTTATCTGTTATGATTATGTATAGGCTTTGGGAAGATATAGCTAAACAGCACGCTTTTGATATTCATCCAGCATTGAAAAAATTAATTTCGTTCGAATAAAATGGCAATCGTAGAGCTATTACAGCAAAATGCTCTGCTTTCAATAGCAGGCATATCTGCGGTTTTGGCTTTGGCTTCGACTTTAATTTACAAATATGCCACAGATCAAAGTTTAATAAAATCGATTAGGGAAGAAATAAATAAGTTGCAAAACGAGGCAAAAGAAAATAAAGACAATCCCGAAAAGCTAGCAGAAATTCAGTCTAAAATTGTGCCGCTAAATCTAAAACTTATGAGCCAAACAATGAGACCAACCCTCATAACAATTATTCCTTTTTTAATCATATTTGCAATTTTAGCAAAAATTTATGCAGGCATTGTTGTTATACCTCTTCCTTTTTGGAAAGGGCATTTGGGTTGGGTTGGCACTTATATTTTGTTTTCGCTTATTTTTACAACTGCTTTCAGAAAGCTTTTAAAAGTAACATAAAGGATAAAAAGTAATATAAAAAATTAAATTAAAACAATTGATGAAGGTTTGAGAAATGGTTCACATAAAACACAAGATAAAAGGCGAGCCAAAAATTGTTATGCGTGGTGAGCCCAGATATAGAGCTAAAAAAGGTCTTCGAAGATTGGCAAGGCGAACGCCTGGTGGAAAAGTAGTAATTCATTATCTTAAGAAATTGCCGGGCAAGCCGATTTGCGGCATTTGCAAAAAACCTCTTCAAGGTTTGAAGCGAGGAAATGCATCAAAAATTAAAAAACTTTCAAAAACCGAAAGGACTATACAAAGACCTTTTGGTGGTATGCTCTGTACCGAATGTAGCAGAGAAATACTTAAGATGCGCGTAAGAATCAAAGAAGGTTTGATGCGCGCTGAAGAAGTGCCAATTTCACTAAAGCAATATGTTTTTGGTAGAAAGTAGGAGGTAAAAAGTAAAAATGGCAGTTGTTGAAGTTGGTAGGCTCGCAGTTAAAATTGCTGGCAGGGATGCTGGTCGAGAATGTCTCATTGTTGATGTGCTGGATAAAAATTATGTTTTGATAGATGGAAACACGCGAAGAAGAAAGTGCAATATTTCGCATCTTGAATTTTTGCCAAAAAAAGCAAATATTAAAAAAGGTGCAACACACGAAGAAGTAATTAATGCCCTTACATCTCTTGGTGTAAAAATTTTGCCAAGAGGAGAGCCAAAAGTTCTAAAAGCAGAAAGTGTTTCTGAAGCAAAAGCAGAAAAGAAAAGAGCAGAAAAGAAAAGTGCTGAAGAAAAGAGAGCAAAAAGTTCAAAAGCAAAAACACAAACAAAAACACAAACAAAAACGCAAAATACTAAATAAGTATAAATGAAAGTAGAATATAAATGAAAATAAATATAAACGGCTCTTCTAAAAATATAAATTATAAAAATATAAATTCTGTAAAATTTTTACCTTATGAACGAGAAAAAGTTGAAGTTTTGTATAGAGTAAAAATAAGGCTTGGAAAGCCGCGGAAAAGATCTGCTGAAGAACTTTTAAACTTTGGTTTAATAAATTTAGATAAGCCTAAAGGCCCAAAATCAATTCATGTTGGAAATAAGCTCAGAGCAATTTTAGAACAACCAAAATTGGGGCATGCAGGCACATTAGATCCCTTAGCAACAGGGGTTTTGCCAATTGGATTGGGAAAGGCTGTTAAAATTCTTCCTGTGCTATCTAAAGCTGGTAAAGTATATGAAGGCAAAATGCATTTTCATGGCGAAGTTCCTGAAGAAAAAATACGCGAAGCATTTCAAAAATTTACAGGAAAAATTGAGCAACTCCCACCAAGAATTTCTGCTGTTGCTAGAAAATTGCGTGAAAGAGAAATTTATTGGTTTGATTTAAAAAAGAAACAAAACAGAGATGTTTGGTTTGAAGTGGGCTGTGAAGCAGGCACTTATATAAGAAAACTCTGTCACGATGTCGGCCTTTATTTGGGTGTGGGTGCACACATGACCGAATTGAGAAGAATCCAAGCAGGACCGTTTAAAATTTCTAATTCTGTAACATTGTCTGATGTTAAAAATAATTATCAGAAATATTTGAAAACAAAAAAAGAGCAATACATTCGCAAATTTGTTTTACCTCCTGAAGAAGGTGTTATGCATTTACCGAAAGTTTATGTTCATGATTCTGTTTTAGAGCGATTTAAGCACGGCTCCCCAATATTTTTACCAGGGATTCTCGCCTTTACTTCAAATATTAAAAAAGGCGACATCGTTGCAATTTTCGATAGCAGTAAAAATTTGATTGGTTTAGGGGTAGCAGAAATGTCTGCGCAGCAAATGGAAAAAGAACAAAAAGGTTTGGCTGTGAAAACCGATGTTGTTTTGGTTTGAAAAAGATTCAAAAAAATTTTTATTTTTTTACTTCAACATATAAAAATAAAAATGGAAGTTGAATCAACAAATAATAAAATTAAAAAAATTGAAGAGATTGAAAAAATCATTAATGAAAAATATCCTGAAAAATACAGTTCATATTTATTTTATACAGATTGGTCGAATCCAGAAAAGATTGTGGAGATTGTAGAATTATTTAAAAAAATTACAAATAATCAATACAGAATTTTTGCCAGATCGCTTGAAATTTTAAAAAACAATAAGTCTAATGAATATGTGTATAACATAACAACTCAAAGACAATGTAAAAATGATATTCACCCAGCATCGTTGTCTTATATTTTAAGTTTAATTAAATCTAGCGATAAAGGAAGTTATTTAATTGATTGCTTGGATACAATGGCTTTATTTACTGCTCAAGAAAAAAGTTCAGATGGTTGGAATAAGGTCATAAAATTTTTAAGCGAAGCACAAGATGTGGTAAATGATAAGGGAGGGCTTCAATTTTTATTAGTTCAAAGAAATACAATCCCAAATAAATGGATTACGTATCTTAAAAGATGGTCTTTTCCTATTTATATTTGAACACATTAGCAAATAATATACTAAGAATTAAAGAATTTCTTCTACATTTTCTACAAAGACTTTGAGCAAATATTTTTAAATTTGCTTTTTAAGCATTATTTTGCCGCGGTCGCATAACCTGGTAGTGCGCAAGCTTGGAGAGCTTGTTCCCGCAAGGGTGTCAGGGTTCAAATCCCTGCCGCGGCGCTAAAAGTTAAAACAAAATTTAAAAACAAAGATTTAAAAAGCTGGATTGTTGCAAAATTTACATAAAATGGTTGTGGAAAGCGAAAAAAAAGAATTACGCCCTTTGTTGCGAATTCTAGATAGAGATATTGACGGAAATGAAAGTATTTGGTTAGCGCTAACTAGAATAAAAGGTGTTGACTTTATGTTTTCAAATGCTATTTGCGCTGCGCTAGGTTTGCCTAAGTTAGAACGGGCAGGCTATCTTACAGATGAACAAATAGCAAAAATAGAAAATGCTCTTCAAAATCCAGCAAAATACGGTATTCCTGCTTGGCTTTTTAATAGGCGACGCGACTTAGAAACTGGTGAAGATAAGCACTTAGTTGGCCCAGCAGTAACTTTACAAAGAGATCTTGATATTCGCGCTTTGAAAAAACTCAAAACTTATAGAGGTATTTGCCACGCTAGAGGTAGACGTGTGCGAGGACAAAGAACACGCACAACCGGACGCAGAGGTGGAACTTTAGGAGTATTAAAATCTAAAGAAGCAAAAGCAGCAGCAAAAGGTACTGCTGCAAAGCCGGCTGCAAAGCCTGCTGCAAAGCCAGCAGAAAAAGCTAAGTAAAAATGTGGAGACAAAAGAAAAAATACAAACGTCCAAGGCATCCTTGGCGAGCTGAAAGAATAGAAGAAGAACATCGTTTAGCAAAAGAGTATGGAATAAGAAGAATGCGCGAGCTGTGGAAAGCAAAAGCAATACTGCATAATTGGCAGAGATTGGCAAAAGAGAGTATTGGATTACCTGCAGAGCAAAGAGAATCGGTCCAAAAACTTTTATTAGGAAAATTGCAAACATATGGTCTTGTTGGGCAAGAAGCAGATATTGATGATGTACTTTCTTTAACAATAAAAGATATTTTGGATAGAAGGCTTTCTTCTGTTGTGGTCAAAAAAGGTCTTGCTTTAACACCAAAACAAGCAAGACAATTCATTTTACACGGCAAAATTTTAGTAAATGGAAAGAAAACAAATGCGCCATCTTATTTAGTCAAAGTTACAGACGAGATTTCGTATGTAACAGGTTTTGCACCAAAATTAAAACCAGAAGAAATCAAAAGCGATAAAATAGAAAGTGTAAAAAAAGAAAGCGAGATTGGAGAAATAGAAGAGAGAAAAATAGAAAAGAAAGAGAGTGAAAAAACCGAAATTAAAACAGAGGTGACAAATGGCTGAAAGAATTGGAATAGCACACATATATGCAACATACAACAATACAATAATTCATATTACTGATTTAACTGGAGGCGAGACAATTGCACTTGCTTCTGGTGGGCAAGTTGTGAAAGCTGATCGTCTCGAAGGAAGCCCAACAGCAGCAATACTTGCAGCTAAAAAAGCAGCATCGGCTGCGTTAGAGCAAGGTGTAAAAAAAATTTATGTTAAAGTAAGAGCAAAAGGTGGGCAAAACGGTGCAAAGTTTCCAGGCCCAGGTGCCCAGCCAGCCATTCGAACTTTGACTAGAGCAGGCCTTCAAATTTTAGGAATAGAAGATGTAACACCAATACCTTATGGTGGCTGCCGTCCGAAAGGAGGTAGACGAGGAAGACGAGTGTAAAATGAAAACGAGTATTTTAAAACAAGATGAAAATGAGCTTGTTGCTATGATTTCAGGAGTTACGCCAGCATTTCTAAATGCTTTGCGCAGAGCAGCAATGTTCGAAGTGCCTGTTTTGGCAATCGAAGATGTGTATATTATTCAAAATACTTCTGTACTTTATGATGAAATTTTAGCTCACAGACTTGGTTTAATACCTCTCAAAGCAGAACTTAAATCTTTTAACTTACCTTCTGAATGTACTTGCAAAGGCAAGTATTGTGGAAAGTGTTCTGTAAAAGGCATGCTTAAAGCAAAAGGTCCTGCAACTGTTTATGCAGAAGATTTGCGATTTAAAGATGTTACTGTAAAACCAATTTATCCAAAGATGCCCATTGTTAAATTACTCGAAGGTCAAGAGCTTGAACTTGAATTCGTAGCTGTGCTTGGTAAAGGTAAAGAACATTCCAAATGGTCGCCTTGCCATGTTTGGTATTTTAATACTTTTAACATAGATGCAAAAAACGCAGATTTAAATAAAATAGATGTGCCTGAAGATGTGCTTAAGAAAAGTGAAAAAGAATTAAAAGTCATTGATTGGACTAAGTGGCTTCCCGGCTATGAAGAGATCTTAGAAAATGCTGGTGCAAAAATAATCTATAAAGAAGATGAATTTGTTTTTTTTGTAGAATCGTGGGGACAAATTAGTCCAATTTCGATAATAAATCAAGCAGCAGATATTTTACAAGAGAAGTTCAAAAATTTAAAGCTGAAATAAAGTTAAAAGCTGAAAAGCTGAAATAGTACTAACACTACTAGCACAGTTTTAGCAATGATAAAAAAGTTTAAATTTTAATTTTAAAATTTATACAATAGCTTTGCGGGGATGGAAGAGTGGTCAAATTCGCACGATTGAGGGTCGTGTGCCTTAGTGGCTGCGCAGGTTCGAATCCTGCTCCCCGCACTTGAAAATTCTTTTAATTTTATTCAATTTTCTTTTTTAGACGTTCTAAATGTGCAATTTTTATTTCTATTTCTTTACGACGTCTTGCAGCAGCTTCTCTTTGTCTTTCAAGTTTATCAATTTCTCCTCTAATTTTATCAATTTCTCTTTGATATTTTTCTATTATTTTTCGATACTTTTCTTTTTTTTGATCTAATTCTTTTATTTGTCGATCGATATAAGTTATTTCTCCATCAATTCTTTTTAATAAATTTTCAAAATACTCTATTTCACCCATTCAAAAGCAAAAGTAATTTTTGCATATAAACCTTTTCAATAAACTTTTGATTATCTTAATTATCGCAAACTTTTAAAAGGCTCTTTTTTTCAAAAGATTATGCGAACAGGTCCGACGAATCCAAATTTACAGAAGCTCATAATTAATTTGAAAAGCCAAAAAGCAAAGATTTGGAAAAGGGTAGCTAGAGAACTTGAAAGACCAACGAGAGAAAGAAGAGAAGTAAATCTTTCTCGTTTAGAGCATTTTGCAAATGAGAAAGATATTGTGCTCGTGCCTGGAAAAGTTTTAGGTGGCGGGATATTGACAAAATCGCTCCAAGTAGCTGCACTAACTTTTTCAAAAACAGCCAAAGATAAAATTTTAAACGCTAAAGGCAAAGTTATGAGCATAACTGAACTGATGGAGAAAAACCCAAAAGGTACTGGAATTAAATTATTAGGATGAAATGGTTATATTAGATGCAACAAATTTGATACTTGGAAGGCTTGCTGCAAATGTAGCGAAAAGAGCATTAAATGGCGAAGAAATTATAATAGTTAATTGCGAAAAAGCAATTATTTCTGGCAGGCCAGAAATTGTTTTAGCAAAATTTAAACAAAAAGAAGCAAGAACACAGCCTTTTAAAGGTCCTTTTGCAAAGCGCATGCCAGATAGAATTGTCAAAGCAGCCATTAGAGGCATGCTTCCTCATGGAAGATGGTCTGAAGGCTCAAGAGGAAGAAAAGCACTTTCCAAAGTAAAGTGCTTTGTTGGCGTGCCCGAAGAATATAAAAATATGAAGTTTGAAACAATCCCTGAAATATCAATTGAGAAACTTAAAACTCCATTTTATGTCTATGTTGGAAAAATATCTGAACTTTTGAGGCAAAATGGTTGAAGTTGTACACACAGCAGGAAAGAGAAAAACCGCAATTGCAAGAGCAACTGTTAGACCTGGCAAAGGCGTAATTAGAATAAATGGGATTCCTCTTGAAATTTATAGTCAAGAAATTGCTAGAATGCGACTTATGGAGCCTTTGCTAATTGCAGGCGAACTTGCATCTAAAATAGATGCAGACATTAAAGTTTTTGGTGGAGGATGGCATGCACAGGCTGAAGCAGCAAGGCTTGCACTTGCAAAGGCACTTGTAAAATTTTTTAATTCTAAAGATCTAGAGAAAGCATATTTTGACTATGACAAGTCTTTGCTTGTTGCGGATACGCGAAGAAAAGAGCCAAAAAAGTTTGGCAGACATAGCAGAGCACGAGCCCGAAGACAAACATCTTATAGGTAAAATCAATTAAAATAAATTTGATTATTTTAGAAAAATTTAAAAAGATTTCCGGCAAAAGCGAATTATGTTAATCCCTATTCGTTGCTTCAGTTGCAATAAGCCCGTAGCCCATCTTTGGGAAACCTTTAAAGCACGCGTAGCAAAAGGCGAGCCAGCAAAAGAAGTTTTGGACAGTTTAGGTCTGAAAAGATATTGCTGCAGAGCTTTATTTTTGGGCCATGTCGATTTGATAGATTTGGTTGCTTGCTATAAAAAAGATTGAATAGTTGTCTAAATGCTGAAAAATGAATGTTGGACTAATATCTTTAATAGCCAAACAAAAGACTGGTATAGATAATTATACTCAAAGTCTTGTTGAGAATTTAATTAAAATTGGGAAAGCTAATAACTTATATCTTATTCGTTACAAAGAAAACCAAGACGAAATATATACTAAAACTCACGAGG
>JBMFNW010000015.1:0-15188 GCA_049969975.1 Candidatus Nanoarchaeia archaeon | reverse complement strand
GGTCCTATAAAGACGGAATAAAAGAAATGACTGGGGTAGGAAAAGAGGCTAAAAAGGATTTACTTGAAAATTTTTTAAGTAATTTGATTTTGTTTTTTGAAAAAAATGAGAAAAAAGAAACTACTTTAAAAGAGCTTCAGAAATATTTCGCTAATGAATGGTGGTATGCCTTTAGACTGGACGAACTCAAAGGACTTGTTGTTAGTGCTGCTAATGAATACCCAAACATAATTGAAATTGACTCTGGCAAAATCAAATACGATCCAAAATATCGTGAGAATTTAGAATATCTTAGCAAGCATCCAGAGCTTATCGAAATTCTTGCGTCTGTTGATCCAGGACATCTTGAATGGCATCCAGAGCTTATCAAAATTCTTGCGTCTGTTAAACCAGAATATCTTAAATGGCATCCAGAGCTTACCAAATATCTTAATCAGCACAATAATAATAACAACTTAGAAGATCACCTTTATTAAAAATGAATTAACTCGAAAGTGGCAAACTAATTTATTTAAAGTTGTATGAAAGTTTTCTTATAATGCCAGAAATAGCAGAGAAAAAATTACCAATACCAACTCGAAGACCTGAGCTTAGAAAGCTTGAAGGCATTTCTGCAGAAGATTACAGAATTGCATATGATTTTGCTGCAAAAGTTTATAAAAAGTTTGGGCCGATTGTGTTGTCAATAGTTCTTTTTGGCTCTGCTGCAAAAGGTACCGCCAAACCCGAATCAGATATTGATATAGTTATTGTAGTCGATAATGTTTCAGTAGTTTGGGATGAAACTTTGATATCTTGGTATAGAGAAGAGTTATTTAAAATTGTAAGAGCAGATCCGCACAAAGATAAACTTCACATTAACACAATAACTCTCTCAGCTTTTTGGGACAATGTACGTGCGTCCGATCCGGCAATAATTAATATGCTTCGTTACGGCATTGCATTAGTAGATTTGGGTTTTTTCGAGCCTCTAAAGTTTTTACTTTTCCAAGGGCGAATAAGGCCTACTGCAGAAGCCATCTATACAGTACTAACAAGAGTACCTTGGCATATGTTGCGTGCAAGAGTAAAAACTTTATCTGCTGTTGAAGATATGTATTGGGCGATGGTTGATGCAGCTCATGCTGCTTTAATGACTTACGGCCAATCGCCACCAAGTCCAGAACACATTGCAGATATGCTTAGTGAAGTTTTTGTCAAAACAAAAAAAATTACTCCCAAATATGTCGAATGGTATAAAAGAATGTATGAATTAGCGCACGAAATTTCAAATCATAAAATACATCGTGTAAATGGAGAAGAATTTGAAGAACTCTATCAACAAACACAAGAATTTACAAAAGTTATGGAAGATTTGACAAAGAAAGGAGAAAAAGAATTTATAAAAAAATTTGGCTAAAAAAACTAAAAAAATTAAAAGAAAAAATTAAAAAAAGAATGATAAAATGGCCAATTCGGGTTGTTTTGTAGTATTTGAAGGTATTGATGGCGCAGGCTGTGAAACACAAAGTAAACTTTTTTTAAGCCACGCAAGACATGCTTTTGGAAAAAACAAGGTTTTGTATTTAGATTACCCAGAATATAAAAGTTGTTATGGAAAACTTCTAAAAAATTTTTTGCATGGAAAATTAAAAATTTCAAGAAAAGAAGCTTTTTTACTATTTTTCTTAGATCAATTGAAAGATGCTGAGAAAATTAAAACTGCATTGAGTGAAAAGAAAATTGTTATTTCAAATAGATACTTTACTTCAAACATAGCATACCACTTTGATCTTTTTGATGTAAAAGATATGATTAAATTAGCTGAGTTTTTTAGTTTACCAAAACCAGACATCATATTTTATATAGACATATCTCCAAAAGAATCCATTAGAAGAAAAAGTTTGGAAAAGAAAGGAAAATTAGACATAAATGAAAAAAATCTTACAAAACTTATTTCTATTAGACAAGCATATTATAAATTAGCTCTTAACCATGCTTGGATTCACAATTGGATTATAGTTGATGGACAAAGATCTAAAAAAGAAATTGCTGAAGATATTTGGAATACATTTTTAAAAGCGGATTTATTGGATTTTTAGAAATGGATGGTTTCAAAAAAGCCATAGTATTATTAGTATTTGCAACATTTGGCTCTGGTCTAAGCACAGCACTTTTACCAATATATTTAAACAGTAAAGGTTTAAGTCTAATATCAATTGGTTTTGTTTTTGCAGTTGGTGCCATTATAGCAAGCGGCATAAGATTTATTTTAGGAATATTTGTAGATGCGTATGGCAAAAAACCTCTTTTGCTATTGAGTATTTTTGGCTACATTGTTTTTGCAATAGGTTTACTTTTTGCCGAATCATTAGGGCAATTTATTTTTTTAAAGTTGTTATTTGATGTTTCTAATATTTTCTTTTGGACTGCATTTTCACCACTTTTTTTTGACGTTTTAGAAAAGGGTGAAGAAGGACATGGACTTGGATTTAGAAATGCAGTATTATATGCTGTTTTAGCATTTTCACCGCTGATTGCTGGCATTTTAGCTAAGCAGATAGGATTTAATTTTCTCTATGTATTAAGTGCTTTTCTTAGTTGCATTGGACTATTTTTTGCAGCTCAAATAAATGAAAAAAATCAAAAGCACAAAGCAAATTTAAAAATTCTAAAAAAATTCTTAAAAACAGAATATTTGAAATTGTTAAAAATACCAAATCTCAAATATACTACATTAGCTATTGTTGCAATAGATTTTCTATTTACTTTTTGGCTAATTTACATGCCTATTTGGCTCAGTCAAAACGGATTTTCTTTAGACGAAATTGGCAATTTAATGTTTGGCTACATATTACTCAGTGCAATTTTACAGGTTTCAATTGGTAAAGCAATAGACAAATTTAAAATAAATAGGATTGCAATACCTGGATTGCTATTTATTTGGTTTGGTAGTTTAGCATTTTTTGCTTTCAAAAATTTCCTATCAATTTTATTAAGCAGGATGGCATTAGGCATCGGCGGTGATATGGCTTATTTGCCTTTTGTAGCACATTTGGCTAAAACGTGTAAAAAAGAAATTCACGGCATTGCTACATCTTTTGTTTTTGGATTATCAGGCATATTTTCTGGTTTTGCCGCGCTTCTTGCTGGCTGGCTCACAAATATGTTTGGCATAGAAACAATACTAATCTCTGTTTCTATGATAAGTTTATTTTTAATTCCAATTTTGCTTGGTAAAAAGATTTGATAAAAATTTGATAAGTTCGTAAAGCAAACTTTATTATTTCTACCTTTTTTTGATTTTTTATGGAAATGAAAACGCATACACAATATTTAGAATTTTGCACCGAAAACAAAATTGAATTTGTAAGAATTACAGATAAAATAAATGAAATTGTTACAAAATCTGGTGTGAAAGAAGGTTTGGTGCTAATTAATCCAATGCACATAACAGCAGCAGTAATTGTTAATGATAACGAAAGTGGTTTGCATTCAGATTTTTTGAAAATTTTAGAAAAGCTCGTACCATATAAAAGCAACTACGCACATAACATAGGAGAAGATAATGCTGCTGCACATATTTGGCGTCAACTTATTGGACACCAAGTTGTAATGGCTATAACAAACGGAAAACTAGATCTTGGTCCGTGGGAAGAAATTTTTTATTGCGAATTTGATGGTAAGCGAAGAAAAAGAGTTTTAGTAAAAATAATTGGTTTATCTTAAATTAATTGGTTAATCTTAAGTTTAATATGTTTTACCAAATGCCAGCATCCACTTAGCAGGTTGGCCGCATTTCGCACATTTTGCATTTTCACTCGGTTTTTCAGATTCGTCGTAGCCGAGTGCACCAGCAGAAACTTCACTTTCCATTGCTCGTCCACAATTTTCTGAACCGCACCAAGGCAATTTAATTATGCCTTTTTCTTTTTTAAATGCTAAAGCTGCAGATTGTATATTTGTAAAAGATTTTATTGAGGCTTGTACTGCTTTTTTAGCTTTTGTATACAAATTATTATCTATTTCTGTTAAAAAGTCTTTAATTTTAGCTACCAAATCTTTTTTAGCAACACTTTCTTTTCTTCGACTATCGCGTAAAATTATAGAATACTTTTCTGTTTTTAATTCGTTTTCTCCTATTTCTATTCTAATAGGTACGCCTTTAGCTTCCCAATGATAAAATTTTTCACCAGGAGATTTTTCAGATAAATCAATTTCTACTCTAAATTCTTTTTGTAAATATTCTTTAAGAGCTTTTGCTTTCTCTATAATTTTTGCATCGCTTTTTCCACCTTTTAAAATTGGAACAATAATGATTTGTATTGGCGCAATTGTAGAAACAAATATTAAACCAGCATCATCTCCATGTAATGCAAGACTTGCACCCAAACTCCTTTCAGATATGCCGTAGCAAGTCTGCCAAATATATTTTATTTCACCATCTTTATCTCTGAATTTTATGTCAAAAACTTTTGCAAATTTTTGTCCAAGATTTATAACAGAGCCGAGCTCTAAAACTTTGCCATCAGGCATAACTGTTATGAAATCATAATTGTAAAGCGCGCCGGGAAAAGTTTCCCATGTCGGAGTTCTAATTATTATATAAGGTATTTTTAACATGTCAAAAAATTTACTATAAATAGTAAGACCTTCTTTAATTTGTGCATCTGCATCTTCTCGACTAGCATGTGCGGTATGCGCTTCTTTAAATTTTACAATCTCCCGCACCCTAAACATCGCTTTGGTCATTTTTGTTTCCCAACGGAAAACAGGTACTGTTTGGTAAACTTTTATTGGCAAATCTCGCCAAGATCTTATCCAAAGTGCGAACATAGGGTATATTATCGTTTCAGAAGTTGGTCTAACAATCAATTCTTGATCTAAAACGTGATGACCTACTTTAGTAACTTTTAAAATTTCTCCACCAAAGCCTTTGAGAAATTCTTCTTCTTTGGCAAAAACAGAAGCAGGAACGAAAATTGGAAAGTAAGCTTCTTTATGTCCTGTTTCTTCAAGAAGATTTTCCATTATGCGAACCATTAATTTTAGCGCTGCAAATCCATATGGCTTCCAGACATAAGTTCCTTTTAAGGGAAAACGATCATCTATTAGATCTGCATAAAAAACAACTTTATCCCACCATTCAGAAAAGTTTTCTTTCTTTACATTAAGCTTAATAGCCATGCTTTATTAAAAGCGTTGTATTTTTAAAGCATTATGGTTAAGCAAATTTTATGGTGGTTCGCCAGCCAATCATAGTAACATTGGGCCATGTAGATCATGGCAAAACAAGTTTGTTAGACAAAATTAGAGGAACGAGTATTGTGGCAAAAGAAGCTGGTGCTATAACACAAGCAATTGGTGCATCTAGCGTGCCACTAGAAGTTATTAGAAAATTATGTGGGCCTTTACTTGAGGATTTTAAAATTGAATTTACAATTCCAGGTTTGCTTTTTATAGATACGCCGGGCCATGAAGTTTTTACAAATTTAAGGAAACGAGGCGGCTCTGTTGCAGACTTGGCAATTGTTGTAATAGATATTATGCAAGGAGTTCAGCCACAAACAAAGGAAGCACTTGATCTTTTACGTTCGTATAAAGTGCCTTTTGTTGTGGCAGCAAATAAAATTGATTTAATTGCTGGTTGGAAGAGCCACGATAGTTGCTTTTTACGAAATTACGCTTTACAAACACAAACGACCAAAGAACTTTTTGAAAAAAAATTCTATACACTTGTAGGCCAACTCGCAGAAATTGGTTTTAATTCAGAACTTTATTCAAAAATTTCTGATTATACAAAACAAGTAGCCATTGTTCCTATCTCTGCTAAAACTGGTGAAGGGATTGCTGAGCTTCTTGCACTTTTAGCAGGTCTTGCTCAAAAATTTTTAGAAAAAAGTTTGAGAATAGAAGTTTCTGGCCCTGCTAAAGGAGTTATTTTAGAAATTAAAGAAGAAAAAGGTCTCGGCTTAACCGCAGACTGCGTTATTTATGATGGTACTTTACGAGTTGGTGATACAATACTTTTTGGCGGCTTTAATACAGTAAATGAAAGCAAAATCAAAGCTCTTTTAAGACCTTTGCCTTTAGTTGAGATGCGTGAGGCTGGCAGAAGATTTGAAATTGTAAAAGAAGTTTCTGCTGCTACGGGAGTAAAAGTTGTTGCGCCTGGTTTTGAAAATGCGCTTGCTGGTGCACCAATTTTTAGCATTTCAAATGAAAAAGAAAAAGAAGAGCTTAAACAAAGTATTCTTAAAGAAATTGAAGCTGTTACTTTAAAAGTACAGAAACCAGGAATAGTTTTGAAAGCAGATACTCTTGGAAGCCTTGAAGCACTATCAAATATGCTAGCTTCGAAAGGCATACCAGTACAAAAGCTAGCAGTTGGACCAATAAATAAATCAGATATTATGGAAGCAAAAGCAAATTTAAGTAGTGCACCTTTGTATGCTTTTGTTTTGGGCTTTAATGTAACAGTTGATAGTGATGCAGAAGCACTTGCAAATTCTGAAAAAATAGAAATAATAACTGATAAAATAATTTATCATTTAATAGACAAAATATCTGAAAGAATTGTAGCAAGAGAAAAAGAATTAGAAAAAAAAGAGTTGGAAGGAGTTGTTTGGCCGGCTAAATTTAAAATTTTACCTGGTTTTGTGTTTAGGCAAAGCCACCCAGCAATTTTTGGCATTGAAGTTCTTGCTGGTAAAATTGTTCCAGGCATACAACTTTTAAGCTCGGATGGAAAAGAGCTGCCGGAAATTAAAACAATAGAATCTGAAGGCAAAAAGCTAACCGAACTAAAAGCAGGAGAAAGAGCAGCAATTTCTGTTGAAGGTATAACTGTTGGTAGGCAAATAAAAGAAGGCGATATTTTATATTCTGCTGTAGATGAAAATAGTCTCAGAAAATTAAAAGATAAAAAAGAATTTTTAAGCCAAGAAGAATTATCTTGTCTAAAAGAAATTGTTGAAATTAGGCAAAAAGAAAAACAAATATAATCTTTAAATTTTAAAAATTTTGTAATTGTTTAAGTGCAAGAAACTTTTCTTTTTGGCTGAGTTTTGCTTGTTTTATTGCTTCTTGCAATGTGACGATGCTTGCATCATAAAGTTCTTTATCAACTGGGTATGGTATTCCATCTTTGCCACCATGTGCAAAACTATATTTTGCAGGATCTTGCCAGCTAAGTTCTGCGCCATAAATCAAATTTGCAATTAATGCAAGTGCTCGAACATGCTTTGGCCCAAAACCAGGCACCATTATAAGTTCTGTATAATTTTTTGGTTGAATTTCAGCTGCCCTCTTTAAAGTTTCATAATTTAATTTCAATTCATCCTTTATATGATGTTGAGCTGCCATATTCAACACTTTAAAATCCGAATCTAGAGAAGTTAAAGAGGTTTGAGAAATTTGTTTTGTTGTAAATTTTTTAATCAAATCAAAATCTTGTACTAAATCGACAGATATTTCTCGTGCTTCTCTCGCTTGCTTAGATGTTAAATCCAGCACTTCTTTTTCTTTTTGTTGTGCACAAATGGCTGTGTGCGGTTCTTCAACAAATTCTTTAAAACTGTCAGATAGCCAATGGTAGCGCCGAGCCAACCTGTTTGTAGAATTCATACCCTGTTGTATAACTGCCCATTTTCCTTTTTCAGTAAAAATAAAAATATGATGGTATAAAGAATAACCGTCTTGTACCAATGCATTATCTACTTTAGCTGTTAGTTTTGAAGCATTAATTAAAGTTTGAATTTTGGTTGTTGATAAATTTAGTTTTTCTGAGTACTTTTCTATTTCTTCTGGTGTTTTTCTAGATACAGAACCTTTGCCACCAGCAACAAAAACACCAAGTTCTTTTTTATTAAGTGCTTCTTTTAATGCTCCACAAACAGTCGTTGTTAAACCCGAACTATGCCAATCAAAGCCAAGCACACAGCCAAAGGCTTGAAAAAAATAAGGATTTGAAAGCCTAAGCAAAAGCTCATTTGGACCAAATTCTTCAATTATAATTTCTGTAATTGCGCCGGCCAAAGTTTTCATTCTTTTAAAAAGCCAGCTCGGACAAGAGCCGTAATGCAAAGGCAGTTGGGCAAAACCAGTTCGCATAACTTTATATATTTGTAAAAAATTAAAAAGTTTATGAAACTCGCTAAATTTTATAAAAAATTAAATAGCAAATTACAATGTTTTACTTGCGCACATAAATGCATAATTGCTCAAAATCAAACCGGAATTTGTGGAGTTAGAATAAATAAAAATGGAAAATTAAACTTATTAGTTTATGGCCAAGCTGCTGCTTTGGCTATAGATCCAATAGAGAAAAAACCGCTTTTTCATTTTCTTCCTGGGAGTGAAATTCTCTCTTTTAGCACAATTGGATGTAATTTAAGATGTTTATTTTGTCAAAATTGGGAAATTAGCCAGTATCCAAAAGAATTAAAATTTAAAACAAAATTTAAAAATAATTTAGAAAATTACATAGATAAAATTAAAACTTTTGGCGAACATCTCGAACCAAAAGAAATTGTCGCGCTTGCAGTAAAAAATGCCTGCCCAGCCATTGCAGCAACATATACAGAACCAACAATTTTTTTCGAATATGCATTTGATGTTTTTAAATTAGCAAAAAAGAAAGGTCTAAAAACTGTTTTTGTTTCAAATGGCTATCAATCTCCAGAAGTTATTGACGCTCTTGATGGACTTTTGGATGCAATAAATATTGATTTAAAATCTATGAATCCCAAATTTTACACAGAAATTTGTGGTGCAAAGTTAAAACCTGTTTTAGAAAACATTAAAGCATTTTATGAAAAAGGTATTTGGCTCGAACTAACAACTCTTTTAATACCTGGAAAAAATGATTCTTTTGCAGAAATTAAAAAAGCAGCAAATTTTATTAAAGAAATTTCTCCAGATATACCTTGGCATATTTCTGCATTTCACCCAGAATATAAAATGTTAGATGTTCCACCAACGTCTATTGAAACTGTACAGCAAGCGTGGCAAATTGGTAAAAAAACTGGTTTAAAATTTGTTTATGTTGGAAATATTTTAGATTCAGAAAAAGAAAGCACATATTGTCCAAATTGTGGCAAATTACTTATTAAAAGAGAAGGCTATTTTATTGAAAACATTGGATTGGAAAAAGATGCTTGCAAAGTGTGTGGTGAAAAGATCCCTGGTGTTTGGAATGTTTGAAATAAGATGTTTGAAATAATATGCAAATTAAAATAAAAACAATTAAAATAAGAAGACCTGCCGTAGCTGGAAATTTCTATCCAGAAAATAAAACAGAGCTTGAAAAACAAATTGAGACTTTTTTAAACACTGCTAAAACTTTAGAAATAAAACCGAAAGCATTAATTGTACCTCATGCAGGCTATATTTACAGCGGATCTGTTGCAGCCACAGGATTTAAACAACTAGAAAATCTTGAGAATCAAAAACAAAACTTCGAAAAGAGGCGTTGGAAAGTTATTTTACTTGGACCTTCTCATTATTACCCATTTGCAGGTCTTTGTTTTGCTGACTATGATTTTTGGGAAACACCGCTTGGTAAAATTCGTACAATAAAACCAAAAATTTCTGAAAATATTTTTGAATTTACCGAGGCACATGAGCCAGAGCATTGTTTAGAAGTTCAACTACCTTTTTTACAAAAAACTCTCTTAGAATTTTCTATTTTGCCTCTTCTAGTTGGTGAAATAGACCCTGATGCCGCTGCAGAAGAACTATTGCCTTATTTTGATGAGAGTGTTATTTTAGTCGTTAGTTCTGATTTAAGCCACTATCACAGCTATGAAAAAGCCAAAGCTATTGATAATGTTGCAAACAAAGCCATACCTAACATAGACTTAGATTTGGCAAAGAAAATTGAAGCCTGTGGCAAAATACCAATTTTAATTGCACTTCACATTGCTAAAAAACTAGGATGGAAAGGTAGATTTTTAGATTACAAGACATCTGGAGATACTGGAGGCCCAAGAGATCGCGTTGTTGGGTATGGTGCGTATGTATTTAGCTAATAAATTATGCGAATATCTTTTAGATCGCGTCTGTGAGCTGCTTTTAAGAAGTAAAACATTATAAGCATTTTGCTATACTAATATTGTATGGGAATCGAAGACGAAATCAAAGACGATCTAGAACTATTGGTGCAAGTTGGTGGATATTCAAAAGAAAAGCCTGTTGAAAGTTTGAAGGTATTAGATAAAAATTTTTATGGACAAAAACTGGTACAGTACAGAGAACTTGAAGAATTATTTAAAGCATTTCCATCAATTTCAACTGTTTATTATCCTGGGGCTGGTAAGGACTTTGTCCCTATTTTTGCCTTAAAAAATATAAAAAAATTCATTTACCAAGATCCTTTTTGGTGGTTTAATGACGAACCTAAAACTATGTTGGGCGAACTTATTTCTACTTTTTCAGAATTAGAAAAAGAAAAGCTAATCAAAGATTTAAAAAAAGAACAACAAGGTGCTGATGTAGTGAATTTTTACTTTAAAGCTGCAGATTTCGAACACCCAAATCAATTTTATGAGAAAGAAGTGCAGCTTTTTTATGGTAAAGAGGTTGGAGATATGCAAAAGTTCTTACCTCAAGGTGCCAAAAGTGCTGACCTAATTTATTCCTATGTCAGAACTATTCCCATCGAACTACTACCATATTTTAAAGTTGGCGCAATAATTCGAACATCTAATGTCAGTTACGGCGATCTTGTTAATGGCGGTCTTTTTGGACTTCCACCCGGAACTGACTTAGAGCAATTTGGCTTAAAGACTATTAAAAAAGAAGAAGATGATGTGTGCGGTTATGGGGTTTTTAAGAAAGTAGCTCAAATAGACGAAGCAGAAATTAAAAAAATGGCTGCCAAAGTCAGAAAGAAATCAGAAGAACAAAAATTCACAATTATTTAACTCTTTTTTGCCTTTTGTAACTTTGAAACACTAAAACCAATTAATCTTATTGCTCTTGGATCGTTGAGAAATGATAATAAAAGTTGTCTTGCAATTATTTGTGCTGTAGCTGCATCATCGTGATATGTTTCTAATGTTTTTGCTTTTGATGTTGTAAAGAAATCTTCATAACGAACTTTTATTGTAATCGTTTTGTATTTATAACCTTGCGCTTTGAGTTCTTTGATAGTTTCACAAACAAGTTCTGAGAGAGTTGTAAAGATTAATCTTTTGTTCCGCGTATCTTTTTCAAATGTGTGCTGCCTACCCAAAGACTTTGGCTCCCAAAACTCAATAATTGGCGTCTCGTCAATACCTCTGGCTTCTTCATATAAAACATTTCCAAATTTCCCAAATAAATCTATTAGTTTTTCTTTGTTAAGTTTTCTAAGATCGCTTATGGTATAAATTCCCAACCTATTTAAAATTTCTTTTGTCTTCGGTCCAACACCTAGCAGCTCGCTGACATCTAATGGTGCTAAAAAACTTGACACATCTTCTGGTTTCACACACATAAGACCGTTTGGTTTTTGTTGGCCTGCAGCAATTTTTGCAATCAACTTATTAGGTCCTATACCTATAGAACAAGTAAGAGCTTCTTTTGCCCATAAAGCTGCTTTGATTTTTTTAGCTAACTCTATCGCTTCTTCAAAATTTTTACATCTTTGACTTACATCTAAATAACATTCATCAATTGATGCTTGCTCAAATTTGTCTGCAAAATCCTTAAACAAAACCATAATTCTAGCAGAATTTTCAACATATTTAGGCATATCTACTGGGAGAAAGATACAATTCGGACACTTTTTATAAGCAATAGATATTGGCATGCCTGCTTTTATTCCAAACTTTCTAGCTTCGTAAGAAGCTGCAGATACAACCCCTCTGCCTCTGCCACCTTTTGGATCAGCACCAACAACTACTGGCTTACCTTTTAATTTTCTATCCCGTTGCTCTACTTGTGCAAAAAAAGCATCCAAATCGATGTGAAGGATTATTCGCATAGTTATTATTTTAAAATGGAATAAAAAAGCTTTCTTTAAATTCTCATAATTTTTTGCAAATTAAACAAAAGAAAAAAATAAAATCTTTAGAATAAATCTTTTACTTAATAATCGTTTAAAGTTTTTGTCGTTGTTTTTGTCGTTGTGTTATGATGCGCTTCCCACATCTTATGGCAATCAGATCCATAAAATATTCTATATATTATCAATTCGTAAACTTCCTTTGGTGGCTCGATTTGTAATTCAATAAGATCTTTATATCTTCCTTCAAATATACATTTTTGAACTTGATGACTTAATCTCAATTCTTTTATTTTGTACTCTATCTTGTACGATTTATTTATTATTTTTTGTAATTTTTTAAGATTATCTTGTTCGTTCATTCTTTGATAAAGGTCGAGTCCTTCTTGAATAACGCTATCTGATGGTGGAATTTTTACTAGTTCTTGAAATGCATAAAAATCATCTAGCCTTCTTTCATTTATAAGTCTTTTATATTCCTCTTGAATTTTCCTCGATATCTCCTCTACATTAACTCGTAATTGACTTACTAATGGATCTATATGAGCTTTTAACGACTTTGCTGCGGACAACAAGTTTTTATCTAATATGCCTTCTAATGTCTGGCGCGTATCGCGTTCTTTTAATTCTGCCACGGCTACCATGAGTGTTTTGTTTGTATAGCGTTATTTAAATAAATTTTTATGTTAAAGTGTATAAAATGATCGGTTTTAATTATGGTGCTAGTCTTTCAGGATCTCGTGGAAACATTACAGCTTCACGAATATTTGACAAATTCAGCATAAATTGAGTTACTCTATCAATACCCATACCAAACCCGCCATGTGGTGGCGCACCAAACTTAAATGGCTCTGTATAAAACTCAAATGCTTTAAGATTTAATCCTTTTTCCACAATTTGTTTTTTGAGTAGCTCATATCTGTGCTCTCGTTGTGCATTTGTTGCAATTTCTTGTCCTTTATATTCTAAATCTGCAACTCGACCATAATCGCCTTCTCGCATAGAATAAAATTTACAAACATCTAATTTCCATGGAAAATACGTCAAGAAATATGCATCCGAGCCAAATTTGCTTTTAACAAGTTCTCCTAAAATTTTTTCATCTTCTGTTCCTATATCTTCGCCTTTTTTAATTTTAGAACCTGCTTTTTGTAACATTTCTATTGCTTCTTCATATCGAACTCTTGGAAGAGGAAGCTTAAGTTCCTCTAACTCTACGCCTAACAAATTTAGTTCTTCTTTACAATTTTTGCGTACATTTTGGATTGCGTAAGCCAAAACACCTTCAGATACTTTTAAAACATCATTTAAATCTGTAATAAAAGACATTTCTACATCTAAGTGTGTAAATTCGGACAAATGTCTCACAGTATGTGACTTTTCAGCTCGGAAGGAAGGGCCAATTTCAAATGTTCGCTCGAAACCAGCAAGCTGTGCCATTTGTTTATAAAATTGTTGAGATTGCGCAAGATATGCTTTTTTACCATAATATGTTAAAGGGAAAAGTGTTGCACCACCTTCTGCACCCATACCAATTATTTTTGGTGTTTGAATTTCAATAAAACCATTGTTTACTAAAAACTCTCGTACAGCTCTGCAAATTTCAGCACGAATTTTAAAAATTGCCAAATTTTTTGGATGTCTTAAATCCAAAATTCTCCAATCCAATCTTTTTGAAAGATCTGTCTCTATTTTTCCAGAAATGTCAATAGGTATAGGCTCTGCGGCAGAAATTGTTTCAAAGTTTTTAATTTCGACTTCATTCCCGCCAGCTTTTAGTTTAGATTTCTTTACAACACCTTCAACAGAAATAACAGATTCGTGAGGCAATTTGCTCAAATTTTTAATAATATTTGAATCAGAACTAATTAGTTGCAAATAACCGCTTCTATCTCTCAATTTTATAAATAAAAGTTTACCTAAATTTTTAACTTCTTCAACCCAGCCGGCAACAATTACAACTTCTCCTTCTTTCTTATTTTGCACATCTGCATTAAATATTCTCTTATGCAAATCTATCATAAATGTTCTTTCTTAAAACTTTTAATAAAAACTTTGTGGCATTTATAATTAGTTATACGTCCATAATTTAGTTATATCTTTATTCTCTCTTTATTCGCTGCAACAAATATTTTTGAAGCAAATCTAATTCTTTTTCTGTGAGAAATCTCCATTTTCCAACGGGTAAATCTTTGAGTTGTAAAGGTCCAATTTGTATGCGTTTTAAAGCTAAAACAGGATAGCCAACTGTTTCACAAATTCGTCTAACTTCTCTTTTTCTTCCTTCTCCTATTTTTAATACAATCACAGAATATCCTTTTGCACCTCTTCCTAAAACTCTAACTTTGGCTGGCTGGCTTTTGTATTTTTGAACAACTTTGCCCTTTTCCTTGACAAAAATCCAAACACCTCGTTCTATTTTTCTAACTGCTCTGTTTGAAATTCTGCCTTGTAATTTGGCTATGTAAACTTTGCGCACTCTATAGCGCGGGTGTGTTAGTTTAAGAGCAAATTCGCCATCATTGGTAAAAAGCAACAAACCTTCTGTATTTAAATCCAGTCTACCAACATTAAAAAGACTATTAAATTCTACATCACTTAAAACTTTGCCATCAATAGATGGCTCTTTTAAAAGTTCGTAAGCAAGTTTTCTACCACGCGTATCAGATTTTGCAACAAGATAGCCAGCGGGTTTGTTAAGCATTATATAGAGTTTTTGTGTGGGCAATTTTATAACTTTGCCATTTATTTCAACAACATCTTTCATAGGATCAACAGTAGTGCCCAACTGAGCAATTTTACCATTAACTTTTATTTTGCCTTCGCGAATGAGATTTTCAGCTCTCCTTCGACTTGACACAATACCTGCTCTCGCGAGAAAAACCTGCAAATTCATTTTCAAATGTGGTCTCTGCTTATTTATATATCTATTTTATTTATATATTTTTATCAGCACTCTCGTAACAAAACTTTAAATACAATTCTTTTACTAGTTTAAATATGAAAAAAATATTGCTGTTTATAGTTTTAATAGGAATGTTGATTTCAGTTTTGATTTCGATTAATTCTGCTTACGCATGTATGCCTTATGGTGCTTCGGCATATGTGTATTTCAACAAACCACACTCGGGAATAAATATAGATGCTCTAAAAACATATTGCAAGCCTGATAGCTGCACTATTAGAGATTCCACAATTACATATAGAAGTCATTTCAATT
>JBMFNW010000014.1:0-16836 GCA_049969975.1 Candidatus Nanoarchaeia archaeon | reverse complement strand
AAACACAAGCGCTGTTGACTTCTACCTCGACATTGATGCAGGAACAAATAAACATCTTTATATAGCAACAACAAATAATAGCGAAAAATTTGTAGGTATGAACACCCCAGAGAAATCTGAAGCAGAGGATGTAATTTATTCCAATGCTAGTTGGACACAATGCATTGCTTGGTGAGAGAGACAAAGATGTGCTGCTTCCGTATGGTGCATACATAACAAATGTCAAGAGCGGAACTGCAAGCGATGAAGTAACAATTTATGTGCCAAATGAGCAACAGAAAGTCGTAACGATAATTGGAACACAAACAACAAAGATAACTGGTGGAGCTGGCGGAACACTTGGTGGTGTTGCCATAACAAAGTTAGACACAGAAGTCAGCGATCCAAAAGCAACAAACTTGATCCTTGTTGGCGGTCCTGCAGTTAACAAACTAACTGCAGAAGCACTTGGCTTGACATACCCAACATACGGCACTGACGCGGCAAGAGCTCTTGGCATTACAGAAAACCAAGCAACAATAAAATTAATTGAGAATGCTTTTGGTGGCAGCAATGTAGCCTTAATTGTTGCTGGTTGGGAAGCATCAGACACAAGAGCTGCATCTTCAGTGCTACAAGACTACACCAGCTACAAAGACAAATTGGTTGGCAAGCAAGTCATTGTGAGCGGCACAGCAGCGCCGTACACAGTGACATCTCCAACAGTCTCAGCTTAAAGGCTGGGACTTTTCTTTTTTAATTTTTTAAAATTTTGATTAAAATTCAATTTGTTATTTTAAATTTTGTTTAAATTTAATAAATTGAATAAGCAAGAATAAGCAAACCATAATCTTTAAAAAAATTTACTTAAGGATCTCAAAATGGAAAACGAGGAAATAATAATTCCAAAAGCTTCTAAAGAAAAAACACCTTGGTCAAAGATTTTTGCTATTTTAACAATACTTTTTATGGCTGGCTGGGCTTTAGCACTTTATGTTGAAAAAGAGCCAGCACAAAAAAATTTTGTTGAACAATTCAATGTTTCGAATTATGTCTTTTACAAGCTAAAAGATGGTACGTTCAGCACTGCTGTAGATGTTAAAGGACAAAAAATTCCCGTAGCGTTTTATTTAGACCCTCGAAATGCTTCAAATATTCCAATTTCAAAAGATTTGAATTTTTTGCTTAGTGCAAAAAAAGTTTACATTACTTTTAATCCAAATCAAGAAAATCTTAGTGCTTTTGCAATTGCAGCAGCACAAATTTCAAGAATACTTGCACTTTATGATATTAAAGTTGTAGGTGCGTATACAGAAGATACAAAACCAATAGATCCAAATGTTCCAATTAAAACTTGCGCAGATGCTACAGAGCTAAATCCTGTTATTTTTTTAAGCATGGGAAATAGTAGTGAAATAAATGTATCAAAGTATTGTGTTAATGTTCGCGGTGCAGATCCGCAAAGCCTTGTCTTTGCAGCAGATAAATTAGGATATGCTTTGTTAGGAATTAAGGTTTGATTTATGGATGCTATTAATTGGTTTGTTTATGCAAGTACTTATGTATCATTTACTGCAAGTTTGTATTTTCTTTTTACATGGCTAGAACAGCCAAAAAAGGAATTAAAAGAATTAAAAGAATGGCCTTTAGTCACAATTGCAATTCCAGTGTATAATGGTGAAAAAACACTTTCTAGAGCAGTAGATTCTCTGCTAAATTTGGATTATCCAAAAGACAAATTACAAATAATGATTGTTGAGAATAATTGTTCAACAGATCGAACATTTAGCATTGCAAAACAATACGAGTCAAAAGGAGTTGAAGTTTATTCAATTTCTCCAGAAGGAAGCAAAGCTCGTGCACTAAATTTTGCGCTTACTAAAGCAAAAGGCGAATTTTTCGGCTGCTTAGATGCAGACTCGGTAGCAGCACCAGATTCGTTAAAAAAAATAATTTCAACTTTTGATGCAGACACGGTTGCAGTAACGCCAGCTTTGCATACTTATAGACCAAAGTCTTTTCTTGGCAAAGTACAACAAGTTGAATATTTATTAGGTATTTTTTTGAGAAAAGTTTTTGATTTTTTAGGAGTAATATACGTTACGCCAGGACCATTTTCTTTTTACCGAAAAAGTTTTTTTGAGCATCATGGTGGTTATGATGAAAAAAATATTACTGAAGATCTTGAAATTGCGTTTCGGGCACAAAAGGCCAAACTCAAGCTAAAAAATGCTATCGATGCAAATGTTTATGCAGAAAATCCAGAAAGCTTTGCAGCATTAGCAAAACAAAGAATAAGATGGTATTTAGGCTTTTTAGAAAACATTTTAAGATATAAAACGCTTTTAAATCCAAAAAAATATGGTAGACTAGCTTTTATTATTTGGCTTGGTTTTTTTTCTATATGTTTTGCTTTGACAACTATACCAATTAGTATGTTTTATTTAGTAAAAAGTCTTTACAATTTTTTAGTTTTGGGTAAAACATTACTGACGGGTGCAAAATTAAATTTTATTTTGAATCATTTTTTAAACTCAAAATTTTCTTTTTCAAGTATCGACATCGGTCCAGGAATGATTTTAGCAATACCATTAATTTCAATAAGCTTTTGCATGATATTTATAGCAGCAAAACAATCTTCTCGCAAAGCCGAAGGCCGCCTTGGTATCTCGTTCATTTTATACTTATTTTCTTATACTTTTCTTTTTTCTTTTTGGTGGTATGCTGTTGTTTGGCATAAACTATTTAGCAAAGAATTATATTTTGGAGGTGTGAAGTGGGATAACTCGCTCCTAAATAAAATAAAAAAGAGGTTAAAATGCAAGCCAACATAACTAAATTTGTAGGTGTTTGGGCAATAGCAACGCTGATCTTTTTATCCGGCTTTTGGCTTTCGAGCTGGATAGCAGATAAAAAAATAAACCAAATTCAGCAAAGTATTGAAAGAGTAGCACTTGATGCAGAAAGTATAGAAATAGAAAGACTTTTGGCTCTCGAAAAACCTTGCGATCTAACCACATTCGAAATTTTAACAAACTCTTTAGATTCGATGACAAAAAAATGGGCTACGATGGCTGAAGAAGGAAATGTTGTTGAAAAAGAACTTATAAAAAAGAAATATTTTTTGGAAGAGCTAAGACATTGGCACTTAGTAAGACAATTAAATGAGCAATGCAATTTGAGCTATCAAACAATTCTCTACTTTTATTCAAAGAATTGTCCGACTTGTGAGGCGCAAGGAATTGTTCTTTCTGCAGAGAAAGAAAAATTAAGAAAAAATGGAAAAGAGCTTATGATTTATTCTTTTGATGTAGACTTAGACTTTGCACCAATTATTTTGTTAAAAGCAAAATATAAAATAACAGAAACACCAGCAATAGTTATAGATGGAAAACCTTATTTAGGCTTTGTTTCAGATAAAGATTTAGACCAACTTTTGGCTCAAAATACGAGTAAGGGAAAAGAAATTTAAAAGTTAAAAAAAGTTAAAATAGTAAAGAAATCGTTTCAAGAATTATTTTTCATGCTTTGCTTTCCAAAACAGCCAAACAAAAACCAATAATGCAATGATTATAATTATATATTGGAATTTATTAAAAAGTATAATTAAGCTATCCCATGCTTCTCCTAGAACAAGTCCTGCATAAACCAAAAGCAAAGTCCAAGGCAATATGCCTGCAGCACTATAAATTAAGAACTTCTTAAACGGCATTTTTGCTGTGCCTGCTGGAAGAGATATTATAGTCCTAAAAACAGGCAAAAGTCTTGAAATAAAAACAGTTACATGGCCGTATTTTACAAACCAACTTTCTACTTTTTCAAATTTGCTTTTTGATAGTAAAAAATAACGACCATATTTTTGTACAAAAGGTCTTCCAACTTTATAGCCAATTATGTATGCTAGCATTGAGCCTGCAAGCTGACCGAGAGCTGCTGTAAGAACTGCAAGCAAGAAAGTCATTTGCCCTTTAAATACAAGATAGCCAGCAAAAGGCAAAATTATTTCTGAAGGTATGGGCAGCAAACAAGATTCGCCAGCAGCAAGTAGAAATAAGCCGATATAGCTTGCTTTTGCAATCGCATTTACAAATAAAGTGCCTAACTGCAACATAATAAAAATGAAATTTTCTAAATTTAAGTAATTTGTGTAATTAAGTAATTTTTGTAAATATTTTATTTTTAAATAGTTTTGCAAATAATAGTAACCTTTTTATAATTACATTTTGCACAAAAATAAAATGCTGCAGTGCATATCTTGTAAAAAGCAAATAGAGAATGATAAAACCGCAATAAAAATATTTTGTCCGGTGTGCGGAGAGCAAATTATGCGATGCGGTACGTGTAAAAAGAACTCAGTTGCTTATAAATGCAAATGCGGTTTTGAGGGACCTTAATGGCAGATGTAATTGTTAAGTTAAAAGTAATGCCAGCATCACCAGAAGCAGACCTATCTTTACTTCAGAGGCAAATAGAGGCAAAAATAAATGCTTTTGGTGCAAAACACATTCATTCTGTAACAAAAGAACCGATTGCTTTTGGCTTACAAGCACTTATTTTTACTTTTTTGCTCGATGAGACAAAATCTAATTTAGAAGCATTAGAAGAAGATATAAAGAACCTTTCTGAAATACAATCTGTCGAAGTAATTGATGTTCGGCGAGCAATTGGTTAGTAGTTAAGTATGGGTGTTGAATTACGTCCGCTATTGATTAAGCATGAAATTACTCCAGAGCAACTTTCGAAGAAAGTTCTTGCAATAGATGCATTCAATCAACTTTATATGTACTTAGCAGTTATCAGGCAGCCAAGTGGTGAACCTCTCACAGATTCTAAAGGCAACATTACATCTCATCTTTCTGGGCTATTTTATAGAACTTTAAATTTAATTGAATTGGGCATAAAGCCCGTTTTTGTTTTTGATGGTGCCGCACCAACTCAAAAATTTGAAACTTTAAGCATGCGAAGTGCTGCTAAAGAAGAAGCCGAACTCAAGCTTAAACAAGCCTTCGAAGAAGAAGATTTAGAATCTGCAAGAAAATTTGCAGCAAGAACAATGCGGCTAACTTCTGAAATGCTCGCAGAAACAAAAGAACTTCTCACTGCAATGGGTTTGCCTTGGATTCAAGCACCCGCTGAAGGAGAAGCACAGGCAGCTCAAATGGCTTTAAAAGGAGATGCTTGGGCAGTTGTATCACAAGATTATGATAGTTTATTGTTTGGTGCGCCAAGACTTGTTCGAAATTTAACAATATCTGGACAAAGAAAAGGTTCAACAGTAAAGCCAGAGCTTATTGATCTGGCAGAATGCTTAAATTTTTTAGGTATTGATTTAGAAAAGCTCATAGAGATCGGCTTGCTTATTGGTACTGATTACAACATAGGTATTGAAGGGATTGGGCCAAAAACAGCTCTTAAAATTGTAAGAGAAGGTAAATTTGCAGAGTATTCTGCTAAAATACCAAATGTTGTCGGACTTAAGCAACTTTTCTTAAAGCCATTGACAACAACAGATTATTCATTGGAATGGAAAAAGCCAAATTTTGAGAAGATAAAAGAAATTTTGGTTGAGAGACACGACTTTTCAGAAGAGCGAATAAAGACTGCACTAGATAGGCTGGCAAAAAAACCACTCGTTGATCTAAATTCTTTCTTTACTATTTAATTTAGGATCGGTCTTAAAGAAATAAAACAGCAAAGTTTCATTTAACCAAATTTATCCTTTATACAAAAACTTATTTATTTTTTTCTTGGCGAGCTCACGCTTTTTTTGGTGCTTTTTTAGAAAAGCATTTATTTTTTCAATCGTGTATTCTTTAAGTTCAGATGTAAGCAACTTGCCAGATTTATAATTATTATATATTTGAATAAGTTTTTTATCATCCGGCTCGAAGAAAGCTTCGAGCCAATTATAACAAACATCTATTTCAGGAATACCCCCTAATTTTCTATGCTCTGCTAGACTTCCTCTTCCGCCAGAAAAAGCATGTTTTATTATTTTTTCACGAACTTGCTCAGGACTATCTGTTGTCCAAATTGTGCTGTGAGGAATTGATGAAGACATTTTGCCTCCAGCTAACAAGCCTGTTAAGAATTTTGCGTGTAGTATTGCAGGTTTATAATAACCTAACTTTGGATAAATATCTCTAGCTAGTCTGAAATGCGGATCTTGATCTATTCCTAAAGGAACCAGACAAGGTATGTTTTTGTTTGCTAGCACAGATGGCAGAATTGCTGGTGTAGCCTGCATTGCTGTAAACCAAAATTGGCCTATGCTGTGTGAATCTGTAAAGCCAAATGCTGCCTTTGCAGTTGACGCAGTAATTTTGTCTGCAATTTCAACAGCAATTTTGTATTGCACACCCGCAGATTCGGGCAAACTATTGATCAAAAAGTGTGTTTTTTTTGGATTAAAGCCTATTGCAATTACATCGCATGCATTTTCATAAGCATTTTTTGTAAAATCTTCTAACTTTTTGCTTTGATCTTTTCTAAAAAGAAATTTCTCTTCATCTGAAAATTGAACCCACACTTCAGCATCAAATTTTTCTTGAAACCATCTTGTAAGTACAAAAGGTATTAAATGTCCTACGTGCATTGGCCCCGAAGGCCCTCTTCCAGTATAAAGAAAGAATTTGTTTCCTTTTTCATATTCATTAAGAAGCCAAGATAAGTCTCGATGTGCAAAGAAAAATTTTCTTCTAAGCATAAAATGTAATTCGCCTGCAAGTTTTTTGATCCTCTCTAAAAGTTGATCTGTAAGAGGCTCTACTCCAAATTGTTTGATTAATTTTTCATAATCAATTTTACCTTTGACTTCCCACGGCGTAACAATAAATTCTTGCGTAGACATACTTAAAGAAGGAATTTCTTTGTTTTTAAATTTATTTTGTACTTTTTATTTACAAAAGTTCTAAATAAATTCTAAATTTTTCTAAATTTTAAGCTCCTTCTTTAAATTTTCTAAATTTGCTTGATTTTTTTTGTAGTTAGGGCATTTGGAGTAATTTTCCAGACAAAATTCTGTATTTATTTTTCCACCAATTTTACAAAAATAGTTATCTCCTAACAAGAAAGGTGTAGAATAGCTCCCGGATGGATGTGGTGTTTTAGATGTTGCAAGATAGGGACAAATTTTTGATTCTAAAGATTTTAAATAATGCTGGCACTTTTGGTAATTATTATAGCAATTCTCATCAGGTTCGCCGCCCACTTTACATCGAGCCGATACATTGGGACAATTTGGGATAAGGCTGCCTGGAAAAATAGGCAGAAAGCCTGGAATAGGCAGCAAACCAGAAACAATAACTTCAAGATTTGGACACTTTTTTGTTTCTTCTTTTTCTTGGTTTGAGCTTGATGTTGGGTTTGACATTTTAAATAAATTAGACAATTAATCTTTTAACCTTATCGCTCTAAAAAATTAAAATCAAATATCATTCTATAAGATTTGGATAAATTTTTAAACTTCTTTAATTTCTAATTTTTGGGGCGATAGTATAACCAGGTAGTACGGCCGGCTCCAGACCGGCAAATCTCGGTTCAAATCCGGGTCGCCCCATGCACCATTTTATCATTACCATTTTATCATACTATTCTATCAAAATGTCAAAAGTATAGCGATTTATTCTTGGTGCAAAACTTCCAAAAATTCTCCAGTTTAGAATTTTTCCTTTTCGCCCACTTTTTTTAATTGTTTCTAATATTTTTTTCTTAGTTTCTTCGAGTTTATTTTCTTCAACAAAAGCCATAAAATGAATTGTAGCAAAAGGTTCTGAATATTTTATTGCCAAATCTAAAAAGTCCCAACTTTTTTCAGGAAAAGGCATAACAATTCTGTCAAAAAGAACACCTATTTTTGGTACAACTTCTTTAACATCCCCTTGTATAGGAGTTATTATGTGGCCGAATCTATTTAAGCGAACATTTTCTAAAGCTAATTCGTGTGCAGCAGGATTAATGTCGACAGCCCAAATTTTGCAATTTGGTTGAAACTTGGCTATGACCAAAGCATACGGTGCCACACCGCTAAACATTATCAAAACCTTTTCTCCAGGCCTTACCAAATTAGCAATGCGCAGCCTTTCTCCAGA
The DNA here is from genome assembly GCA_049969975.1 of Candidatus Nanoarchaeia archaeon. Taxonomy (GTDB): domain Archaea; phylum Nanobdellota; class Nanobdellia; order UBA10117; family UBA10117; genus JAWAPU01. The sequence continues at coordinate 8,767 of JBMFNW010000014.1, read as the reverse complement.
TGCTCTGGGGCTAAAATAAACTTTGCCTAAATCAACTTTCATTAAAACACCATGTTCTTTGTGTATTGTTACAAGTCTATTTTCTCCAGTAATTATTTTTAAAGGCATTACGCGCTCTATTTCTGTCCTAGTGCCTGCTTTTTTAGCAACAACTTTTATGTTTGGATAAAATCTTTTAATTGTATGTGCTATGCTTAGCTCAAATTTCTCAAGCTCGGGCGGAATTTCTAAAATACAAATATCTCCAACAATATCATAACTTTTTATTACTTTGGCAATTTCAGACTCTGGCAGAACACCTCTAAGCATTTGTTTTAAATTTCCAGGCAATGGCGGAAGAGGTTTCAAATTTCTTTCTTGTATTGTGCCTTTAAATTTATTCAAAATTTCTTTTTCATCAAAACCTTCTTTTAATGGCAGCAAAACATATCTTTGTGCAGAACGGCCAATGGCTATGTTGCTGGCAAGCCAACCTTTAGATAGTAAAAAGTCTCTTGCAGCTTGTGCAACTTCTTTTTTAACTCTTAAACACATAACCATTGTTTTAAAGAAATTTATGCAGTTCTAAAAGTTTGTGTTTGAAATATTTGAAATTATTGCTCAAAACCATAGTCAGAACTTAATGAACAAATTTATAATAACTAAATTTCTATTATTTTACATGGCCGAACCTTTGATTGCTCCATTACAGCCTCAGCCAGAAACAAAAATACCAGAAGTAAAAAAGTCTCCAGAATTTCAACAATTTCAAACAAAGCTTTCAGAAGAGCTTTCTAGCATGGGCGCAAGACTTCGCCTCGTAGAGCAAAAAATAGAAGGCTTGCGAGGACATGTACAGTTACTTGATAATACTTTAATGGAAAAGCACAAAAGCTTAGTCTCTGAAATTCGAGATATACAAGATAATTTAAGAGCTCTTAGAGCAGACATAGATGGTCAAAAAGATCTTATTGATAGGCTGGCAAAAAGAATGGAAGCGCTAGCCTCAGCAGAAGAAGTTAAAGTGTTACAAAGATATGTCGAACTTTGGCAGCCGCTTCAATTTGTTACAAGAGCAGAAGTAAAAACGCTTGTGCAAAATGCTTTAAAAGCAGCAGGGATACATATTAAAGAGGAGGGCTAATGGTCTTTACTTTATTTAAGAAAAAAGAACCGCCAAAAGAAGAATTCAAAGGTTTTGAAATAAAACCTGAGCTGTTGCCAATGCCGGTTGCACCAGCTTCAGAACAACTTCCCGTGCTTGAGGCACAAGGTCTTAGGCCTGCTACTCCGCCACCCCCACCACCATCTTTTGAGCCCCAACCTGTTCAGCCTCTTACAGCAAGACAGCTTCCAGCAGGCATGCCAGCCCCACCAATATTTAAGCCAGAAGCACCAAAACCGCTTTCTGAAGAAATAGAAGAAACTGCCGAAGCAATAATTGCTGAGAAGTGGGAAAAATTCAAAAGAGAATTGGAAGAAATAAGAAAAATACAAGATGATTTTTCTGCTAGTCTTTCTGGACTTTCAGAGCGCATGACAAACATAGAAAAAAAGATGGATATGGTTATAGAGCAAATTTTAGGCAAAGTTGAAGAGTACAGCAAAGGCGTTCAAGATGTTGGTGTTGAATTAAAGGCGATGCAAAAAATGTTTAATACATTGATGCCAACTTTTACAGAAAATATTAAAGAGCTGCAAGAACTCGTTGAAAGAGCCAAAACAGAAGGCTTAAAGAGAAAGTGAACTAAACTTTATCTTAAAAAATTACCAAATTCTCTAGCTAAAAGTTCGATGCATTAAGCTCTCGAGAATTTCTTTCAAAATTGCGTGAAGAAATTATTTTTTTTCACGCATTATAAAATAAGCTGTAATGCCAAATATAACAAACAAAATAATTAAACTCAAGATTTGTGGCGAAGTTATAATTCGTATTACTTGAAGCATTCCGAATGCAGCTGCTTGTTCTCGCGCAGTTGCATTTGGACCAACAAGAGAAAGATTTAGAGCTTCAGCTTGCTCAGGATATTGTATTATCATTGTTGGCTCCGGGAAAACTTGAGTTAGCACAACTATAACTATTATAAGAATTATTAGCACAAAAAGTCCTGCTGCAGCAGGTTGTTTTGTCAACATTTCAGAAATTGTTTCAGTTTTTATACCCATAAAAGAAAATATTAAAAAAGAGAGAACTAAAAGGAGCAGAAAAATTGTAAAAATTGGAATAAATAAATTAATAAATTGAACTGCTCGCATTATGCTTATAACCAAAAAACCAACAACGATTGAAATTATTCCATTAATAAATTTTAGCTCACCAAATGGCTTGTATTTTGTAAGTAGCGCATAAACTGCTGCGGTTATTAAAAGAAAAGGAAGTATGGTATTATAAACTCCGAATTGCTTTAATATGCCAATTGCATCTAATAAAGTAGCCATTGTTTATGTTCTTTTAATTATGAAATAAATTACTGCGAGTGGGATTCCTATTACAATTACGATACCAATTAGTAAACTAAGCTCTTCTTCTGTAAATTCAATTGGTATTTGCCCCATCATAAATTGTGAAAAACTATAGAGCCAACCAATTCCGGGCCCAGCAGCATAGCCAACCATTACTAGGAAAATTACAACTACTACTATTCCAATAATTACTGCGAGAGGCTCAAGTTTTTGGCCCCATTGGCCTTCTGTTTGAATACCTAGCATGCCTAAAACCATTAAAATTAATAAAACTACAAGCAACAAAAAGCCTGCTTGTGGAACAAAAGTTTGTATCGCTTCTACGACTGGAGTATATGCTACTACTAAAAATGCTGTAGCTATGCTAATTATTGCCGCAACAGGTTTAGTCCATGGATTAAGATCCGGCTTACCAAGAACACCTGTCTTTAGTATTATTGCATAAATTAGTGCAAAAAATAACATGAATGGAATTATTACTTTAAAAAATCCAAATGCAGTCAACAAATCTAAAACTCTCGTAAAGGGGCTTACAAATCCTCCTGCAAATCCACTTTCATTTGTCAGCAATTCTCCTGCCTGAGCTAAAAATTGTATGGCCATGTATTTTCTTTAAAGACGCTTAAATATAAATGTTGCGGAAATTGGAAAACATTCTGGCGAAAAAGTACTAAGTATTGCAATCCAAGCAAATGAGCTACAATTAATATAGAAAACTTTTTAAATCTATATTGCATTTATATAAAATGCAAACATTCAAACTCCCAAACAAAAAATTGTTTTATTTTCCATTCTTAGGCTGGAAAACCAAACTTGTAAAAAGAGGACATACTTATTATGTTGCTGTTGATAAAAGAGTTCTTCGAGCGCTCCTTTTAGTAGACAGCGATTGCTTTAAAGTATATTCTTATTTTGGCTTAGACGAAAAGCAAAGACCTGTGGTAATTGTTTTTTTAGATTCTAAAAATTTTGCTGGAAATGAAGAAAAAGAATAGCAACCATTTACTCGAAGATTATCTTAAATGAGAAACTTTAATAATGATTTAAAGCTAATTTTTATTTGGCCATGCCTGAGTTTGGTGAGTATCAAATAGTTAAAGAAGGCGGAGAAAAAGTTCTTCGGGTTAATTATGAAGGCGCACCTTTCACACCTTCAATTGAAGATGAGCCCAGCGTAATGTCTCGTGTTTTTGACATTCTTTTAGATGTAGGAAAAGTGGCAAAAATTGTTTTGCTTCAAAGAGAAGAGTATGAATATGATTGGGCCTTAACAAAAATTCTTTTAGAAATTGTTGATGTTTATAAAAAGCTTATTCGAGAAGAGAAAATTTTAGAGATAGGACTTGCAGATCCAAGTTGCGCACGCTATGTTCCGGCTTGGCGCGCATTTCTTCAAGATGTGCTTTTGCGCCAGCTAAAAGAAGATCCTATTGGAGCATTTGTTACACTACAAAGGCGTGCCCGCGAAGAAAAAGTTCGCACAGAAAAACCACTAACTCCAGATTATGCTACTTGTGCAGCTCCTTTTGCTTTTGCACTAAAACGTTGTTTGGATTTGCTAAGCCAAACAACACTAATACGCCTTGTAAGTGAAAGGCTCGAAGGCTATACTGTTGGGGACAGAACTTTGTATAAAGAATTGCTAAAACCAACAATAAGGCCAAACTTCATGTACACAAAGCTAGTTACAATGTATCCTTCTGGAGCAGAAGAATTAGCAGCATACAAAATTGCAGAAGACAACCAAGTTCTAATACTTAAAACACCTTACGATGTAAGACCATTATATCATCTTATTCCAAAGGAATTTTTACTCGATCAAGAAAGCTATGATTTACTAATAACTGCTCGAGAAGTTCTTGCAGAGCACAAACCACAAAGATCTGAATTTATTGATCCTGCAAGAACTCGAGAAATTTTTCAATCGATTGCATTAGATCTTTTGCAAGACCTTGCTAAAACAAAAGGCTATTCTTTTAGTTACAAAGAATTTGAAGAGCTGGCACAAATTCTTGTCCGTTATACAATTGGCTTTGGTTTGATAGAAATTATTTTGTCAGATCCAAATATACAAGATCTTGTTGTAAATGCACCGCTTGGCCGAACACCAATATCTATAATTCATGGTGATTTTGGAGAATGTATAACTAATATAATTCCTTTGCAACGCGAAGGAGAATCTTGGGCAACTAAATTGCGTTTGATTTCAGGCAGGCCTTTCGACGAAGCAAACCCTGTTTTAGACACTGATTTAGCACTGCCTTATGCGCGAGCAAGAGTTGCTGCTCTTCAAAGGCCTTTAAGTCCGCAAGGCTATGCTTTTGCATTTAGACGCCATAGAGACAAATCTTGGACACTACCGCTATTTATTCAATCAAAAATGCTAACACCTTTAGCTGCGGGCTTGCTATCTTTTTTAATAGATGGTGCTCGAACGATGCTCATTGCAGGTACAAGATCTGCTGGTAAAACATCTCTTTTAGGTGCACTCATAGCAGAAATTTCTCGTACTAATAGAATTTTAACTGTTGAAGATACTTTAGAGCTACCAGTTGCGCAATACAGATCTTTGGGCTATGATATTTTGTCTATGAAAACACGTTCGGTTATTACAGGAGCAGAAGCAGAAGTACCCGCCGAGCAAGCCATTCGAACTGCTCTGCGTCTCGGCGATTCTGCATTAATAATTGGCGAAGTACGTTCGGTAGAAGTTCGTGCACTCTATGAGGCAATGCGTGTTGGAGCGCTTGCAAAAACAGTTGCAGGTACAATTCACGGTGCAGGGCCGTATGATGTTTATGATAGAGTTGTAAATGATCTTGGCGTACCAAAAACATCATTTAAAGCAACAGATATAATTGCCGTTGCAAATGTTGTAACTTCGCCATCTGGTTTAGAAAGATGGAGGAGGCTTACTCAAATAGCAGAAGTACGAAAAGTTTGGACAGAAGACCCAATTGCAGAAAAAGGTTTTGCAGATCTTATGAAATATAATGCTGCAAAAGACCAACTCGAGCCAGCACCTGGTTTAATGGAAGGTGAGTCTGAAATAGTAAAAGCAGTTGGTTCAAGGGTGCGAGAGTGGGCAGGAAATTGGGATGCTATGTGGCAAAATATTGAGCTTCGCGCACAGCTTAAACAAGAGCTTGTTGAAGCTGCCCAAAAAGCAGGCTTGCCAAATCTTTTAGAAGCACCTTTTGTTGTGCGCGCAAATGACGAATTTCATAGGCTTTGTGGTGTTGTTGCTGAAGAAGTTGGCTATACAGATCCAAAGCGAGTGCACTCTGAATGGCTGGCTTGGCTAAAACAACAAATTAAAAAAGAAAAAGAAAAAATGTAATATGCGTCCAGATATTCAAACTTTGAGAAAAAAATATGAAGCAAAAATAGAGGAAGAGCTTGGTACAGAGGAATTTACAGAAGCACCATCAGTATCGTACTCCGAAGCGTATAGGATCTTTCGAGAAGAGCAATTAAGTATTGGGCACAATTTATTCGAAAGGCTTTGTGCTAAAGCAGAAAAAATTTTGAAAATAAAACTAAAGCAAGAAGAAATCGATGCAATGTTGCCATTCTTAGAAATGGCACACATTATTGCCACTCCTTACGGCGTATATTCTCTTGCTGCACTCAGTACAATTGTAGGGCTGTTTTCTTCTTTTGTTATTGGTCTTTTGCTTGGAAATATTTTGATTATGCTTGCAGGCATGTTAGGCTCGGTTAGTTTGTTCTTTTTAGTACCAACAATACCTAAAAGAATGTTCTTAAGTTGGAGAGCAAAAGCCTCAGATCAGCTAATCCTTGCAGTTCTTTATATGGTTATTTATATGGAACATACGCCAAATTTAGAACTAGCTGTTTGGTTTACAGCAAAGCACCTTTCTCCTCCACTAAGTTTAGATTTTATTAAACTTTTATGGGATGTTGAAATAAAAAAATATTCAACTTTAGTTACGGCACTTGAAGATTATATTGAAACTTGGCGTGGTTGGGATGATGCTTTCATAGATTCTATACATGTCTTGGAAACATCTTTAGCTGCAGGCTCTAAAGAAGAGCGAGAAAAGATTTTGGAAAAGTCTGAGGAAATAATTCTCGACGGCACTTACGACAAAATGATGTCTTTTGTACACCAACTTCAAAGCCCAGTCCAAACTTTACACATGCTTGGAACTGTTTTGCCAGTTATGGGACTTGTAATGCTCCCAATGGTTTCGGCATTCATGGGCGCTTCGATCAAATGGTGGCAAATAGCGCTTTTGTATAATATTTTGTTACCAATTGCTGTTTATAGTTTAGCTAAATCTATTTTATCCACAAGACCTGCAAGCTCAAACTTGTCTACGGATATTTATGCGCATTTGATTGAAAAATATGCAAAACCAAAAATTAGCCCATTATTTGTTGGAATTGGAGCAGCGAGCGCATTTTTAGTACCAACATTTTTTTATTTTTTTACAAATCCGCCGATAGGCGAAGCGGGCTTTACTTTGCCTCCATTAATATTTTCAACCATTTGCATTGCAGGCATAGGGCTTGGTATTGCAGCATATTATTGGTATAAAAACTCCACAGTTTTAAAAATCAAAAGAAAAATTACTCAAATCGAAGAAGAATTTGCATCAGCCATTTTTCAACTTGGAAGTATTATGTCTCAGGGCAAGCCAATTGAAACTGCTTTGCCAGAGCTTATAGAAGCAATGCCAAAAGCAGAAATTACTGATTTCTTTAAAATTATAGATGAAAATATACGCGAAAAAGGAATGTCTTTAAAAGAAGCAATTTTTGACGAAAAAGAAGGAGCAATTACTTACTTCCCATCAGCAATTATCAAGTCTGTAATGAATACGCTAGTAGAAGCAACAAAAAAATCTCCACAAATAGCATCAGCTTCATTAATGACAATTTCTCGCTATTTAATAAATGCGCATAGAGTTAATGAAAGACTAAAAGATCTTTTGGCAGATACAATATCTTCTTTAGCATCTCAAATAAAACTTTTTGCACCAGCAATTTCTGGAATTGTTGTAGGACTTTCTTATCTTACAACAACTATTTTATCCAATTTAGGTCAAAAGCTTTCTGGTTTTGAAGCTGGGGGAGAAGTTCCTTTTGGTGCAGGCTTACTAGATATTTTCCAAATTAAGTATATGACGCCTGGTTGGCAATTTCAAATTATTGTTGGCATATATTTGATTCAAATTGTTTTTATTATGTCTATGCTTTTATCTGGACTTGTAACAGGTGCTGATAAAATTGAAAGCGAAGTAACACTTTCTAAAAATTTAGCTCTTGGCACAACATTTTATGCAACTATAACAATAGCATGCAGTTTATTATTTTCTTTACTCATTGCAGGTCTAACAGAAGTTATATGAACTATTGATAGAGCTTCCATGCAGGAAGCGCGTTAGAGCTGTCTATTTGCAGAATGCAGCAAAAACATTAATGGGCAGTCTTCTTGCAAAAGTAAAGATAAAGTTATATAAATAAGTTAAATAAATTAAATCATATAAGATAGAAAATGGAATGGGAGCAATTTGTACTACTCATAGCTTCAATTGTAGCAATACTTATTGCACTTTATTTCATTTTTACTACGCTGGGAGGTGTAGAGTTTCCACACTTTAAGTAAAAATGCCAGAGTGGACTTTAGAACAATTAGCAGTTGCAGTTTTAGTTGTAATTGCTTTTATTATTCTTCTTGTTGTTGTTACTGGTTTCAAAGGACTTTCTAATATTTGGTATTCTTCATGTACTGGAAAAATAGGTGGGGATTGGAATGCTAGCGCCAAAGGGTATGAAAATCCAATTTGTACAATCTACAAAAAAAATGATTCTTGTATTATTGCATATCCAAATATAACTATAGGTGATTATAATTACTCAATTTGTATTTGGTCCGAAACTGCAAAGGCTTGTGTTTTTAATCCTGTGCTCAGTTGTAGTGATTTTTCCCAGACAACTGTTCCAAAATGCCAAGATGTGCCTGATTGCAGGCCTACAAATGCTATAAAAATGGCAATTGAACGTTTAATGCCAAAATGAAACAAATAAATTGTTTGTTGAAAACGAATAAAGGCAGCATTGCACCACAAACACTTGGCGAGCTTATAATTTTAATAGCTGGCGGGCTAATAGTTATATTTATTTTGTTGGCAGTGCTGGGAGGAATAAGCCCTGTGTTAGGTTCTTTTGGTTGTGCACTTAATGTTAGAATTTTTGGTGCTTTTGTTTCTGCTACTTCTGGGCTCATGACGCCCCCAATTTTTCTTTGCAATCAATATAACGAGCCGGTTAAAATAAACGCAGCAGATTTTTCAAA
>JBMFNW010000013.1:0-17133 GCA_049969975.1 Candidatus Nanoarchaeia archaeon | reverse complement strand
TTGCGAATACACTTTAAATTGGTCTATAAAAGATTGTTATTGGGTTCTGGCTTCTGCAATAGACAGTAGTGGAAATTCTGCACAATCAGGTATAAGGTATATAGGTATACTTAATAAATGTTATCAACCACCAGAAACAGAAACTTAAAAATTAAAAAATAATATAAAAAGAAAAACTACACAGGCTCTATTATCGTTGATTTGTAACAAGCTCCTCCCGCACAAGTAAATTTATACGGACAAGATATTTCTGTAGCCAGACATTTTGGTGTTTGGTTTGTTTGGTTGGTTTGATTGCTTGCGTAACCACAATACCACTCCAAAACAGCTTTATTTGAAATATTTGAAAGACACGTATCTGTGCCTACTAAAGTACTATATCTGCTGCCATTTGCATCAGTCCAAATTTCAAAGCACTGCCCTCGTACTGTTGAATTGATACCTCCATCTGTATCTGTACAGCCTGTTCGAACCAGCATTTGTTCTGGAGGAATTGCTGTTGAAGGAATTGGGGACGGTTGAATCTCTAGTGGTTTTTGCTTTGCTTGTTGGCTCTCTTGAATCTCTTGTTCTGTTTGTGGTGCTTGTGGTTTTTGCTTTGCTTTTGCTTGTTGGGTCTCTTGAATCTCTTGTGTTTGTGGTGCTTTTGGTTTTTGCTTTACTTGTTTTGCTTTTATAAACTCCGCAACTTGAGGCACTCCCGAGATCACTATCGCCATAATCAAAATTGCTATTATGCCTATGGCTAGTTTTGCATGCCAACTTAACTTCGACCAACTTAACTTTTTGGCCATTTTTACCTCCTTTAAAGAAAAAAAGATCTTTTGATTTATAAATTTTTGGATTATGTTAAGTTAAGTTTCTAAATATTAAGTAACGAGCTTACTTAACAAATTAACAAGTTAAAGTAATCTAATTTCTATTGCAGCTGCCGCTATTATGATTATTGTAGCAAGTAGAAATAGTAAAGCAGCATCATTGATTGCCATATAAAATTTCTCACGTCCAAGTTTTGTTTTGCTTTCGTCAAAAGCCATATTTAAAAGCCCGCCAGCCATTGCACCAAAAAAGAAACCAACAAATTCTAGTGCTGTGTGCGGGACGAATGCTAAGAAACTAACAAATTTTCCAAAACTACCAACAAAAACACCTAATACAGAAGCATTCCATGTTATAATAAGTATAGAGCCCATACCATAAATAAAAGATAGTATTAAAACTAAAGTAAGTATTTTCAAATTGTTTAGTAAAATGGAGCCAAATTGGCTTAATTGTGTTTGGGTAAAAAAGCCAAGCATTGTTGGCTGTGTAAGTGCAACAATTTGCCTATTAAAGAAAAACAACGCTGCTTGTGGTGGAAGCACTTTAAACCAAATAAAATATGTAAGTGCAACGCCAAAGAAAAACAAGCCATAAATCAAAGCAATTTTTTTATTTCTTCGCCAAAATGCTTTAGCAGGCTTACCACGCTCCAATTCATAATCAACGACTTTTTGTAAAAAAGGCACAGCCGCAATTGTTATAAAAAGTAGTCCTGCAAACGATGCTTGATCTGGAAAGATAAACAGCCCAATAGAAGTTCCAATAAAAGCGAGCGTTATGCCAAGATAAAAAGCATAAAAAGGATTTTTAAAAACCCATACAGGCTTAATTAAAGTTTCTATAACCATTTGTTCAAAATTAAGAAACATAGAATAAAAAGATGGTCAACAACTTTAAAGTAGCAAAGTCGAAGTAATGATTTTAGAGCGTGACTTTCAAATAAAATTTCAGAGAAAAGAAGATTAAGCTTTTTAAAGTCTCTTGAATATTTAAAATAAGTTTAAAAGTTGAAGCAACTAAAGCAAATAGAAATTATGGAAGAAAGAACAAAAATAAAGACGAGTGAAGTAAAAGATCTCGAGCTTAAAAAAGGTTTAAAAATAAGCGAGCTCGTGGCACAGTTTGAGACTGGAGGTGGCTTTACAGCAAAAAAGATTGCTCTTGGTGCAAAAATTCTTGAAAATATGTTAAAAGATAAAGATTGTATAAAAATTCTTTCTTTGCCAGCAGCACCAATCGCAACGGGTATGCGAGGAATAGTTAAAGAATTAGTTAAAAGAAAACTATTCGATGTTGTAATAACCACTTGTGGTTTACTAGATCATGATTTGGCAAGGACATTTAAACCTTATCTAGAGGGTGATTTCGCGCTTAATGATACTGAATTGCATAAAAAAGGACTTTTCAGACTTGGTAGTGTTGTTATACCAAAAGAATCTTATGCAGACGTAATTGAAGAAAAAATGCAAGCATTACTTCACACTTTAGTTGAAAAAGGCCGAACTTCAATTTCTTCATATGAACTTTCTTGGGAAATTGGTGCTTCTTTAGAAAAAGAACCAAATAAAGAAAGCTCAATACTTTATTGGGCTTGGAAGAATAAAATACCTATATTTGTACCAGGTCTTACCGATGGAGCTGTTGGGAGTCAAATATGGCTTTTTTCAAACAAAACACAATTTAAAATTGATCCACTAGCAGATGAGCAAAAACTTGCTGAGTTGATATTTGATGCTAAAAAGCTTGGTGCGCTTATGATTGGTGGAGGGATATCAAAACATCACACAATTTGGTGGGCACAATTTAAGTCAGGTCTTGACTATGCAGTTTATATAACAACTGCACCAGAATGGGATGGCAGCCTTTCAGGGGCACAAACTAGAGAAGCTATAAGTTGGGGAAAGCTTAAAGAACGAGCACCGCATATAACCATAGAAGGAGAAGCCACAGTACTGCTACCTTTGTTAATTAGTGCAGTACTTGATAAGCTAGATGACAAAACAAAAGTCTAAATATAGGCTAAAATTATGGCGCATATAGTGATAAAGATTGAAGAGGTACCAAAACTAATAAATAAGTTGTATAGAGCCATAAATAGGCCGAGAATTTGTGCAATTGATAAAAAACAAAGAGCAGATTTTGTACTAATTTCTGTCTCGCAAGAAAAAATTAATGGTGTGGCAAAACTTTGTCACGCACACGAACATAGAAGAAGGCTAAAAACCATTAAAGAATTATTGCGCAAGACAAGGAAACCATAACTAAAATTGTAATTTCTATTTAACTTATCTTTTTCATATCAAAGATTTTTTCATATTAAAGATTTGGTCTTGGAGGTTGGCTTGGCAAACTTGGCCAGCTACTTGGTATGTTTGGAAAAGGCTGTTGAGGAGCAACTTCTGGAAGAGCGGTTTCTGGAGGTAGTTCTGGTTCAAGACCTTTAAGTTCTGGCATGTTTGTTACTTCTTTTTCCTCTCCTGGTGGAGCAGGCAAAGCTCGGTCTATAGCTTCTCCAATTAAGTACCAAATAGGGAAAAATAGTATAATTGCGAAAATAGTGATCTTATCTACATCGATTACGCCGTAAACAATTGGTGTAAGCACAAGCATGAAATATGAAACTTCACGCACGCGACCGATATAGTGAGCTATTTTTTTAGCTTTAGCACTTTCGAATATAATTAGCAAAGAATAAATAATTAATAAAACGCATAAAGCAATTTTTGAAAGAAAAGCAAGATCTAATACAAAGTTTTGTGAAAGTTGTCTTAACCAATCAACCCCAACCCACAAAGTTACAATACCATTAGTTATTGCATTCCCAAAATCAGTACCCTTTCTTTCTTGGAAATAGTCTGTAGCTATCCAATTTATATAAATTGGAATAACAATCCACAAAAGTTCTGGATTTTTAATTGGTGCAACAAGGATTTGGCCAAATTTAGAAATTGCTGCAGTTAATAAATCTGTGAACGGCATACTTTTAAAAAGAGCACTCTTTTTTAAAAAGGCTTGTTACTTACATAAAAGGATAAAATTTATAATTGTGCTTAGATATTTTTAAAAATGGCTGAAAAAGGAAATTTAGTTTGCCCAAAATGTGGTTCCGCTGCACTGAGCGCAACAAAAAGTACAATACCAACTTCACAGGCTTACAGAACTAATATTAGAGTGAAGTGTTTGCATTGTGGTACCGAATTTGTACTAATAGAAGAAAAGTAATGCTAAAGCAAGTTATTTTATTAAGACAAGATCTTTCGATTAGTGAAGGTAAAGCAGCGGCACAAGCAGCACATGCCGCCCTAGCTGCTGCTTTGAATGCAAAAAGACAAGTATTAAAAGCTTGGCTTAGTGAAGGTGCAAAAAAAGTTGTACTTGCTGTAAAATCTGAGCGCGAATTGTTAAGTTATTACAAAAAAGCAAAAGCTGCAAAACTTCCTTGTGCGCTAATTGCTGATGCTGGTTTAACAGAACTTAAGCCAGGCACAAAAACTGCTCTTGGTATAGGGCCGGATGAAGAGTCTAAAATAAATAAGTTGACAGGAAATTTGCCTTTGTATTAGCTTTTTCTTCTAAGTTTGGCTTTTTTAATTCTATAAATGCCGTGATCATTTAGCCAAACTTTTTCCCCATCTAAAATTTCAATTTTAAACTTGAATGGAGGGCCATCGAGAACCATTGTTTCGTACTCACCACCTTCGCCGTTAATATTCAAGCCAAACTTAGCTCTTAACTCTTTTAATTCAGCAAAAGCTTGTTCGTCTAAAGGCCTGCCCAACCACTTATCTGTTAGCCCTCCTGCTGAAACAGAAGTAATGATTATTTTAAATCCAACTTTTATGATTTCACTCAAGTATTGCTCCGGATCAACATTCCAAATCGGAGCAATACTTCTTAATCCCAAATCTGCACATATTGTTTCTAATCTGTATTGTTGATATTTTGATGCGTTTGCACCAGAAATAACCCCTTCTATTTTATATTGTTTAATGGCTTTTTGAAGTGCTTTTTTAAGATCTGCTAGTTCTGCTTCTTTCGTACCCTTTGTTTTTTGACAAATTACAGGAATACCAAGAGCTTTTGGGTGCAGCTTTTGTACCCAATCTATATTTGTACTATGGTACATAAATGAGTAGGGATTTTCTGATTTGAGAATAATAAGGCAAGCAATATCTCTACTTTGTTGTATTGCGCGCCACATCGCATACGTACTGTCTTTCCCACCCGTATAAAGAACGCCAACACGCATTAATTTTTATCAGCTTTAAAAATTAAAAAGGTTTTCTTTTTTTACATTTAAAATCTGGGTGTTTTGAACCAAGTAAATTCTTTGTTTAAAGCCTCGTCTATAATTGCTTTACAGAAAATAAAAAATTCTAAAGCACTTAAACCTAACCAAATAGGTATATAAACAGCATCTTTAATTTTTCTTTCCCTTGCTAGTGAAATCATTGCAAAAACAATATAGGCCAAAATGATTGTTGCTATTGGTGTTAGTATTATAAGTTCAGCTTTGCTAAGGAGAGGTAGCATAAACAAACCAAAAGTTAAAGCGACACTAAATGGTGCAGCATAAAAATGCACGCCCTCCAGAATAGATGAAAGCCAAATTGAAGGTGCGCTAACAGAAGAATATTTTTTAATTAATTTTATAAGGCCGCGAGACCATCTACTTCTTTGACCAATAAAGGCTGAAATCGTGTGTGGATTTTGTTGATACACAATTGCTTTTTGCTCTAAAATTATTTTTGGGTTTTTTTGTTTCTTTGCTTTGAGTGCGAATGCAAGAGCACTATCTTCGACTAAAGTTTCGATTTCAAAGCCGCCAATTTTTTCTAGGACTTCTTTTCGAACATAAAAATTGCCGCCATTAATGTGCGCATCAAACCCCATTTTATTAGCTATCTTTTGAGCTAAATTATGCATAGACATTTCTATTTCACAACCTTTTGAAATCAAGTTTTTTGATTTTTGAGAAATGTGTGGCCCTGTTACAGCAAGTATTTCTTTCTTTTTAAAGTGAGCCACTGCAGCTTTGATTGCATTAGGACTAACAATGCCATCTGCATCAAAAACAGCAATTATTTCTCCTTTTGTTAAAGGTAAAGCAGCATTCAATGCTTCTCCTTTACATTTCCTCGGCTCTTTTTGCTCTAAAACTTTGACTCCTTTGAAACTTCTTGCTATGTCTGCAGTTCTGTCTGTAGAACCATCAACAATTACAAATACCTCTAACTTTTCTTTTGGATAATCGACCTTTTGGATGCTAGCTAGTAACCGCCCAATTACTTTTTCTTCGTTTTTAGCCGGAATAAGAATACTTACTTTAGGCCGCATATTTTTTGATTTTTAAAATATGGTTTAAAAAGCTTTTTGAATAGGAAATAGGGGCAACAAAAGAATTTATCGCTACTATCTCATTTTCATTAAGCTGTAATTGTAAAGAAATTGTAAAAAATGCGCCGGCCGGGATTTGAACCCGGGTCCCAGGCTTGGAGGGCCTGTGTCTTACCAGGCTGGACTACCGGCGCATTATTCATTATTTAAAAGTCAGAGTGATTTTAAAAAATATATGGTTATTTTGCAAAAGTGAAGATTTATTTGAATAGCGCCCCTGGTGAGATTCGAACTCACGACCCCTTGCTTAGGAGGCAAGTGCTCTATCCAAGCTGAGCTACAGGGGCTTTAGTCATAAGCTATTTGGTATAAATTTCTTCAGCTCTGAATTTTAAAAGTTTTTAGAAAAGTTCAAATCTTTAATTAAAGTTCTAAAAAGCCGACTTCTTTGCCTTCGGATAAAGCGTAAGAAAGCTGCTTGCCAATATGGGATTTTTTATGAATTTTGACTTCACCAGATCTTGGTACTGAAAGCTCGGTCAATGGTTGGCCATCGAGGAGCAGCTTAACTGCATGAACGTGCGGCTTGTAAAAGTAAAAAGAAAAGTAGTTTTTTGCCTCACGCATTTTATAATCAAGTGCTTGGCTTATTTTTGTTCTAATTCTTTTTTTAATGGGAACAACAATCGTTTGTTCTCCATAAGTATATATTTCAAACTCGAGTTCTTTTGTTTCGAAATCGCGTACTTCTACGACAGGCCTCGCAAGATCTGCTTCAGTCATTCCAGTAGGAACTTTTACAACTATGTTTAGCTCAAGAACTTTTGTTACCACACCGCCCTCAATAAATATTACAGTATCCACGATAGAAGGAAGCATGCCAAGCTCTACTCTACTAATAAGTCTTTGTACAGCATCTATTGGATTTGTAGCATGCACCACTCCTATTAAGCCAATACCTGCAAGTCTGAGATCTGCATAAAGCTCAAAATCAGAAGTAACACGCATCTCATCAAAAATTGTAAAGTCTGGCCTTGTAAGAAGCAGCACGTTATGAATATTTTCTTTAGAAGCAAATGCTTTCGAATATTGAGTTATTTCATCAGGTACTTGAAGGTCTCTCGGACTTTCAATTGTTTTAACAATTTTTTTAAGTTTTAAGTATTCTTTTGCAAGTGCAGCAGCAAATGTTGTTTTACCACTTCCAGGAGAGCCAGAAATTAGTATTCCTTCAGCTTCGTGTAAAAGTCTTTCAAGCAATTTTTGACTCAATTTATAATCGCTTAACTCTAAACTTACAAGCGGTCTCGTTGCAGTTATTTCCCAACCATCAGAAAGTGGAGGTCTTGTAATGATTATGCGATAGTTTTTGAATTGTACAATTGTTATGCCCGGCTCGCTAAGCTCAATAAACGCATTTTCAGAGCGTTTTGTTTTTTCTATAACATCTGCAGCAAGAAGTTTTATTTCATGTAAAGTCAAAGGACTTTCAGCCAAATTAACTAACGCCCATTTTCCAGGCACACCTTTTTTTGCTATGGGTAGAGTATTTTCTTTCAAATGTATTGACATCGTACTCTCATCAAAATAATCTTCAATGTTTAGCTTGACACTAATTTTAACTGGTGTAATGAGAATTGTTTTAACGCCCATTGCTTCAGCAACGAGTGCTTGCACCCTGTCTGCAGTTACTAAGGTTGCCTTTTTTTGCACAGCGACTTGCCTTATGAGATCGTCAATTGCACCTGCTCGAGCCCCTTTTATATAAAGTTCTGCAGGCTTTTCCCCGACAAATTCGAGAACTATTTTCTTTTCGCTAGCAATTGCTTTTATCTCTTTAATTTCTTCAAGTCCTAAAAAACCCTCTGTTTGATTTGTATTAGCCAAATGCTCGAGCTCCCCCAAAACAGCCAAAGGTATTATTATTTTACCTTTAAGTTTGCCTTCTTTAATTTGCGGCACTATGGCTCTTTCTACAAGTACTGATGTATCGATAACATAAACTTCTTCATTACTTTTTATCATCAGTTTGCCTCTTTTGTTTTATAGTATTCTAAAAATGCTTTTACAGCTTTATAAGCATTTAGCGCATCTTCTTTTGCTACAGTTGGTTTTATTGAAAGTTTCCAAAGATGCAAAAATGCCTCGCCAAATTTCTTTTCAGCATCATTTCCAGCACATAATTTTTGGCTTGCTAGAAATGGGCTTACAGATGCAAGTCTTGGCAAATTTAAATAGCTTTGAACTAATTTGTTTGCAGCACGTAAAAGATGCTTGACTGCAGCTTCTGGATATGGTGGAGAATGATTAAGCAAGTATTCTGCATATCTTAGTTTTTCTTCAATTTCTGTAAATAGAGACATTTTATTCTTTTAGATATTTATTCTTCTTTCATTCCCTTTTTCTATAATATGTGATGCTTCATAAATAAATTTTTTGGCTAAAGCAAGATATCTTTTAACCAATTCAAAGTCAAGCGTTATAATTTTACCAAATTCTGGCAAAGATATTATATACTTCTCCCCACGCTTAAATCTAACATTTGCTTCAAGATTTGCTTTTTGGAGTTCGAAAAGTTTTTGCGCAAGTTTAGAATATTTTCGATCTAATTGATATTTTGGCTCAATTTCTCTTTTATATGTATTAAGCTCAACAATAAAATTTCTAGCAAATCTAGCTTCAGAGCTGTTTTGATTGTTTTGGCTCTTTTGAGACCTTTCAAATTCGAGCAGACTTTGCATACAAAGATTTACCGAATTTGTTATGTGCGTCAAAATTGATAAGAGAAATTTTGTTTCATTGACAAGTGGATAAGTTACGTAACACATATGATCTGCAAGCTCGAGTTGTTTTTTAGCCTGCTCGAATAATTTTAAATAATTGCTTAAATGCTTGTTTAAATACTCAGGACATTTAGTCCATTCTGTCATGGTTATTAAATGCACTTTAAAAATAAAATCTTTTCCAGAAATCTTTTATATACAATTTAACTTTTATTTTTATGGCCAATTTGATTTGTGTTTTTTGTAAGAAAAAGATAGATGAAGATAGATTGGAAGTTTTTGTGCCTGGCAGGCTTTGGGGCATTAAGCATAGATGGGCCACAGCGCATGAATGTGGACATGAGTCTGTTTTTGCAGAAGGAGAAGTTTCAGATAGCCGCTATACAACATTTGCATACAATCCCAAAGATAAGACTGCAGCAGCCATAGCAAAATATGGCTTTTCTATGTGGAAAGGGAAAGAGGTTTTTCACTATTTGATTTTAGGATTAGAATCAAAAGAACAGTTTAAAAAAATACTCGCAGAACTTTTTGCAGAAGTAGATTTTATTTTAAATTCAAACATACCTTTTGCAGAAGAAAAAGCAGAACTTTTGATAGCGGATAAATTTGGCCCATATCGAGAGCAAATAAAAGTTTGCTCGCGAGAAGCAAAAGCTAAAAAAGCTTGGCAACCAAATCTCGTTTAAAATGGGTTGTTTTGTTGGCATAGACCTTGCCGCTTTTGTGCACAGGCCAACAGGCTTAGCAGCACTTTGTAATGGAAAAGTCGAAACAAAATTAGTTCATACAGAAAAAGAAATACTCGATTTTATAACAAGTCATAAGCCAAATTTGATTGCCATAGATGCACCTTTAACAGCACCTTTAAAAGGAAAAAACAGGCAAGCAGAACAAATTTTGCTAGCGATGGGTATTAGAACTTTTCCAATTAAAGGTCTAAAGTCTATGGAGTTTTTATACAAAAGAGCCCAAAGGCTTACACGAGAGCTCAATAAACTTGGTTATAAGTTTATAGAAACTTTTCCTTCACCTCTTCGTGAAAAATTTATTTTAAAAAGTAAAAATCCACACATTCGAGATGCAATTATTTGTGCAAACGTGGCAAAATTGCACTTCGTGGGCAAAACTATTGGATATGGGGATAAAAAAGAAGGTCTTATTTTTCTGCCAACTTTTTAGCACTATTTTATTTATGATCTTTTTATTTATTTTCAATTCTCGGAGCAAGAATGAATGAAATTTGTGCTCTGTTTAGACTTTTAAAATCTAACTTTAATGGATAATCATTAGCAAACTGAATTGTAACAGTTTCTGCAATCGTGGCTGCACGAGCCATTTTTTTCAAATATTCTATAGAATACATTGCACGAACAGAATCTGTTGAGGCTAGTTGAAATAGTGGATCTGAGCCTTTTGTAAGTTCAATTTGAACTTTTGAGCCCATATCTCCTGCAGATAGTGTAAAAGCATTTTTATTCGACTCAAATATTATTGCATCGGCTGCGATGGCAGCATCATCAATATAATCTCTAAACTCTGTTGCATCAAGCTCAATTGTCGCCATGAATTCTAAATTTGGAATTTTCCTTTCTTTTCCTTCTCTTTCTAAAAGAGGAATGAAAAAGTTCTTTATTGATTTTCCAATTATTGTGACTTTAAGTCTATTTTTATCCAATGTTAGAGAAACAGAATCTGTTGGTTTTGCTCTTTTAATAACTTGTTTTAGCGCTTCTATATTTATTGTAAGGTCTACTGGTTGTTCTACTTTGTATTCTACGAATGCAGATGGCAAAATGTTTAGAATAACCATTGCAATGTTTGCTGGATCAAGCGCTAAAAGTTTAATACCTTCTTTCTGAAAACTAAAAGATGCCTCTGTCACAAAATCTGATAAAATCGAAGTTATGCTTGTTAAAAGCCTTGGTTCTGCCAATTTAGCTGTAAACATATTATTTATTGCAAAGCATACTATTTAAAATCTTTTGTTTAGGCTTGAATATAATTACCAAAGCTTGCCTTTAAAGTATCTTGTATAGGCAACATCAATAATGGCAAGACCTAGGACTGCTGCAAAAATCCAAAGCATAATTGGCCAAGCAAAAGATAGTGCAGCTAAGACTACAAGTACAATTCCATATATAAACCATCTTAATATATCAAATTCGGTTTCTCGCATTTTTTATTCTGGATTTTTTATTCAAGGTGTTGGAGGCGGTGAAGTTGGTGCCCCGCCACAAATCAAATTTTGTATAAATGCTTGGTCGCGAAAATAATATACTAATACAATGCCAATTAT
This sequence comes from Candidatus Nanoarchaeia archaeon, assembly GCA_049969975.1. GTDB lineage: Archaea > Nanobdellota > Nanobdellia > UBA10117 > UBA10117 > JAWAPU01. The sequence continues at coordinate 5,892 of JBMFNW010000013.1, read as the reverse complement.
CACACCTGCTAAAACAATAAAAATATCTAGGGCACCGAACTGATGCATCATCATTTGACCTTTTTTATTCAATGGTTTTTTATTCGTGGCCATACTTATAAAAAATAAAAAAGTATTTATAAATATTTTGTTTTTAAAAACTATGGCAAGCACTTTGGCAAACACTTTAGGCATTTCTTGCCTAATAATGCTTTCTTTCCCAATAGGGCACATATTAGGTATGGTATGCAAAGAAGAAATTCAAGCATTTAAATCGAAATTGGGTTTAAATTTGCCAAACAAAAGTGCCTTAAAAGCCAGCTATGCCAATCATGCTAGTATAGCTTTATCAATTTTAGCTGCAATAATTTTTATTTTAGCGTTAAAAAGCGAGTATTTTATAGATGTTGGGATTGCACTTATGACTTATGGCATAGTTCTCGGTAGCTTAAGCAGTGCTAAAGATTTGAAGAGCACAACATTGGTTGCTTTAAAAGAAATTACTGCTTTTTGTCTAACTTTGGCATGTTATTTTATTTTAAATTATTTTGTTTTAAAAAATATTTTTTTATAAAGTTCGAGATCGATTCCACTGAAATCTTGCACAATTTCGCCGAGAAGCTCAATTTCATTGCCAGAAGACCAAACTTTTCCTAGCACACGGATTATTTGACCTTCTTTTAATTTTAAACAATCTGCCGGATTGTTGAGAAGTACTAAAATGCTTGCTTCACCATCATCTATTATAACAGATCCAATTTCTGTGTTTTTTCCTACAATTGTACCGAGAACTGCAACTCTTCCCATTTCAGATGTAAGATTTTTTATTAGAACGGGTATGGCTGGCGCACGCCTAAGAATTTTTTTCTCTTCACTTTGCTCAGCTTGATTTGTTTGTTCATTTGCTTGTTCTTGATTTATTTGATCCACTTGGTCCATGCTGAAAAAAAGAGATTTTGTTTTAAAATGATTTTGTAATTAAAATATATAAAATTGAATTAAATATTTGATAAAATTAAATTAATTAGCCAGATTTTCGCCAAGTATGTTTGCATTTGGTGCAACGAAAGAACTGTGTTTCGGGCTCATCTTCTCCACTTAGTATTTGCTGCATCCACCAATATGCGGTTTTGTTTCCACATTTTGGACATTCTGCATCAACAATTGGGTATGTACTTTCTATTTCTTTTGCTAATCTTTTGATTTGCTTGGCGTGAGGCGAAGCAAGTTTTTCTCTAATTTCTTTAATTTTTATTTCTTTTGTTTCTTTTCGTTTAATTTTTTTCTTAGCTCCACGCTTTGGGCGAGACTCCATTTTAGTACTTCCTCCATCTATGTTTACATTTTTTGCATATAAAAAAATGAGTTTCAGGCTCGTCTGATGCTCTGGTTTGTTGTGTGTACCAAAATGCTTCTTTGTGCTTACATTTAGGGCATTCTACTGCAACTGTTGGCAATGTTTCGAGCATTTCTTCTTCAACTTTTTTTGTACTTTCTTTTTTCTTTGCCACAGTTTCTTTTAGCTCTGTTGGTGCAGCTTCTTCATAGCCACAAGAAAGGCATTTGTATTTGCCATTCACAGGTATAAGCAGCCCTTTGCACTTTGGACAAAATTTCATCTTTTTTCTTTGATATTGCTTATTTAAAAATCTTACTTTTGATTTTTGATACAATTTCAAATAGCCCCACTTTTACCCAACCTAAATAAGGTATTTTTATAACTGCTTTGCCTTTTATTTGACTCGGCAATACAACTTTTTCAAAGCCAAATTGTCCTTGATTAGCATCGCCTTTTGTTTCATAATAGTCTTCAGATTTATTAACTACTCGATGTATAATTGGGTCTTTTTGCGAAGGTATTGTATAAATAATTACATCTCCTACAGATATGTTTTTTATGCCACGAACCACAAAAACATCTCCTTTTTTAAAACCGTCTTTAAATGGAAATGCTTGGAATTGCTCTTTAGTTATGTTTCTTTCTAAATACCATGCTTTGTTGGCTTCCCACCAGTTATTAAAATCTTTATTATAGTGATCCATTGAACTTGAAACTACAACTACAAAAGGAAAAGATGTGCCGAGTGCGAGCCCAATTAGAGGATATATTATGTATTTGCTTAAGAAAAGGACTATTAAAAGATCTGCAATAAGCGAAGCCAAACTATCTTCGTGAGCTAAAAAATGCCAAATTTTGCCTAAAATTGTTGGGTGCGCTTCATAGCCATGAGGTGGTTTTTGCTTGAAAAGATCTTTTAAGCTCATGCTCTTCCTCTACTTTCTCCGAGTACAATACCTTGGCCTATTATGTGAGCAACTCGAATCGGTTCCGGTATTGTACCATGTTTTATTGTGAGTTTAAGAATGGCTTTAGCAACTTCTTCTGTTGTTCCTGAAAATTGGAAATATATTTTTGTTGGATTTGCAAGTTGTTTATTTTTAACTAAAAATTCTTTTACATCACCAGCTTTTAGAATTATTTTCCAACGCGCAAAGCCGTCCTTAAAATGTTTTAGCGCAGCTTTTATAGCAGCATAATTTGGCTTTTGCCTCGTAACAACTATTACAGGACAATTTAGTTCTGTAGCCAGTTTGTTAATGTCTATGACATTAAAGCCTGCGAGAGCAATGCCATCGAGCATCACAGCATGTAATGTTTTTGCGAGCCTTGATTTTTTAACCATTTCAATAATTTTGTCCGTTGCATCTAAGCCATCTAAGTCAACAAATGTACTTATTAAGTTGTCTAAGTACTCTCCACCTCGAAAAAGTACGCCTATAACTAAAACTTTGGCTTTTTGCCCTTTATAGTGTGGTGAGTCGTCGATTCCAAGAATTCGAATTTGTTTTTTTAACATTTATTTCTTAAATTCTTTTTTAAGCTGCTCTATGGTTTTGATAACACTTTCAATAGCAGAATTCCAAACATCTTTCGCATTCCTGCCCGCAGTTCGCAGTATTAAAATTGGTTTGCCTATTTCTGGGTGATCTAAAGAATAACTTGCTAGCTCAACGCCTTTTTGTTGCCAAAGCGCACTTTTTAGTGCATTTAATATACCATGATCTATCTCTTCGAATTGGATTTCAAGCCAATCGCTTTCTTCTTTTAAAACTTTAAATTCCATATGATTGCTTTACTAAAATTATTTATAAATCTTATTGTAGCTATACTATTCTCGTAAAGCAATCTCTAGCTAAGCCTTTTTATGAAAGTTTGCAGTTCACTTAGCCAAGCTTGCTAAAAAGTCAAATGCATTAATAAAAGGTTTTGAAAATTTGTCTTCTGCAAGTCTTGGGCAAGCAGTATTAACCCAGCCATCTATGTGCATAAAATTTTGCAACTCTGAATCTAAAATATCATTACAAATGAAAAGGTATGCTTTTTTTCCAATTTTTTGTAACAAGTTTTTTAATTCAACAGCATCGCTTTGTAAATTTTGCTGCCCTGGTTTGATCGAAACTAAAATACCTATTCTTTTAGCATCTTTGAATTTTGCAAGCAATTGTGTTTTTCTTTTTAACAAGTTTGTTTTTTCCTCTCTAATTTCAACCAATTTTTTTGTAAAAGGATTTAAGCTAAAGACTGGCTTTTCGGTTTGTAGCGAAATACCTATTGGGTGAAAAGAACCAGTCCCAATGTAAAGAAAGCAATCTACTTCATGTTCAATAGTTTTTGCAGCAGAGACATCACAACCCAAAATTTGACCTTGCTTTATGGCTGTCCAGCAAGGCTTGCCTATTTTGACTTCATATCCTTTTCTTTCAAGTTCTGCACCAATATTTTTTAAAGAGTCGAGAAATTGTGCTGTAGTACACAGCCCTATTTTTTTGAAAGGTATTTTGAAATCTTTTAGCAGTTCTTTTGCATCGATTTTTGCTTTTGCAGGTATAAATAACACTCTCATTTAATAAACTTTTAAAAATATTGGTTTAAAAGCTGTGCGATTAAACATTTAGATTAAAAGTTTGCACAATATTTATGGTAACACTTCATTTATTTTAGCTTCGTCCCAGCCAGCTTTTAAGAGCTCTTCACGTATTTGTTCAGGTGTATGCCCTTCGTCTAGCTCTTCTTTAACATAGCTTTTCAAGCTTTCTATGTCTGCAGTTGGTTTCAAGACGCCAGCTTTCTTTGCGTGTGCTCTAACATGGGAAGATGTGTGTTTTGCTAAGATGTCATCAATTATGCTTTCAGGCCAATCTGCTGAGAGAAGAGCAGTTTTTATTTGTGTTGGGGTAAAGCCCATATCAAGGCATTTCTTGACATAGCGTTCTGCTTGTCTTCTTTCTGCAGTTGGTACGTCTACTCCATGTTGTGTTGCGAGATCGCTAAGTTTTTGTTGTGTGTCCTGCACTTCTTTAAAAGAACTTTTGATTTGTTCTTCTGGCCAGCCTGCTTGAGTAAATTGTGAAGAAATTTCTGCAGGTGTAAGGCCTTGAGCTAACGCGCTTTCTATTGCTGGTGTTGGATTTTGATCAGGTGCATAGCTTTCCACTCCATGCGCAGACATTATAGTCGAAAGTTCAGATTTTCTTTTGTAGAAAATTAGACCCATTGCTCCTCCAACACCACCTAAAATAGCTATTATTATAAGAGGTAATATTGGAGAAGCTTTGGGTTTGCAATCTGCTGGACTAATTGCGGCTGTTTCACCAGCACCACTATCGCAAACCCCATCTCCTACTAAGAAAGGACATTTACATGTTGTTGTACAAAGGCCAGGACATGCAGCGTCGTCTGTGCCGTCACAATCTTCACCAGCTTCTTTGATCTTATTACCGCATTTTCCAGGAGCAGGAGTTGAAGGTGCACAATCTATTGGGCTATTTGTAGAATTTTCTCCAGCCCAGCTATCACATTTACCATCTCCTACTTTATATTTTGGATTAATTGCATCAGTTATACTTTCATTTCTTGCTATGCAACGAGGATCGTTTTTATCAGTTATGTTGTCGCAGTTTGCATCTTCTGTCGAAAAGCAATAAACTGTTGCATTTGGGTTTATATTTGGATCGGCATCGTTGCAGTCCCGTGGCCCACAAGGCGGACCTTCTGTGTAAAAGCCATCGCCATCTTCATCCGTGCAGTTCACAATTTTAAATAGTACGCTACTAGTATTGGTTGTTATATTATCTAGGTTTTTAACATTAGCAGTTATATTTATTGAGTAATTGCCAGGACTAGCATTTGCCTCTGGTGTAATAGCAAGGGTTTGGTTTCCTGTTTCTTTGGCAAATAGCCAGAATGGTGTTGGATCTAAACTGCAATTCCAATTCTCCGGACATGTAGCAGTTACATTATAGATTGTCGTACATTCGGAAGAAGGATTTGTGAATGTAAGTGCGACTTGTTCGCTGCTTCTGCTCGTACTCACAACTGCAATTTCAGACGGAGAAACTGAAAGTGGTAATGTATCTCTGGAACACATTTTTGGAGTAAAATAAACTACGGATGTATTAGTTTTTCCATTTTGCATTGTATCTGTGATGTTAATTGTTATATCATACCTTGTTTTTGTTGCATTTGGTGAAATTTCAACTTTTAAAAGAACGCTTTTTGTTTCACTAGCTTTTAGATATAGTGTGTTTGGCACGATTTCAAAATTCCAGCCATCTTCTGTACAGTTTGAGCAATTCGCAGTAAGATTAAATTTTGATGTGCAAGAATTTCTATTTGTAACATTTATTCGATAATATACTATCTCACCAGCATCGTTTCTTTGTATGTCTGGGTATGCTGTGATTCCAGGCACAACAGCAAGACATTCCACTACTTCTATTAACGGAGCAAATATGCTTCCAAAGTTAGTTATGTTTGCATAAACAATATTATTTACTGTGTCAACGCTGCAGTTTTCTGCAAATACGGAGCAGTTTGTTTCCCAACCACTATCATTGTACTTAGAAATACGC
>JBMFNW010000012.1:0-18369 GCA_049969975.1 Candidatus Nanoarchaeia archaeon | reverse complement strand
CCGAGGAGGAGCAGGAAAGTACTTCGGACCAGATATCACAAAGAAGGTACTGCAAAATCTTGGCGTAAAAGTTCTGATAAGAGGGCACGAGCCTTACGAAAAAGGCTACAACATAATGCAAGATGGAAAAGTTTTGACCATATTTTCAGCGAAAAACCCAGATGACTACAAAGACAAGGTTTCTAATGGTGCGTATTTGTTAATTGATGATTTGTCAAAAGAAGTGCAAAATGCTCAGGAGTTGGAGAAAGACTGTATTAAGCAGTTTTGAGCTTAGAATTTGATTAAAAACGCGGACTTAAGTTTGAAATAGTTTGAAATTGTTATTGTTGCGCGAATTGTTATTGTTACGCGAACCAAATGCCTGAGGATAGACGAACATCTAAAACGAAAGCTGAAAGGGTGAAAGACTGAAACTTTTTTTGAAATTATTTGAGAAAAACTTAAAAACATTAATTTTGGCCACAAAACATGGTTGCGATCAAAGACCTTGCAGCGAAAGTTCAAGAATTAATGAGTAAGCCAACACAAATTCGAAATATAGGCACTTGTGCACACATAGATCATGGCAAAACAACCCTTTCAGATAATTTGCTGGCAGGAGCAGGCTTGATTTCTGAAGAGCTGGCAGGTCAAATCCAAGCTTTAGACTATGACCCTCAAGAAAAAGCTCGCGGTATTACAATCAATGCCGCAAATGTTTCTATGATTCATGTAGATGATAAAGGAAATGAATATTTGATAAATTTGATAGATACGCCAGGCCATGTGGATTTTGGTGGCGAAGTTACAAGAGCAATGCGTGTTATTGACTGTGCGATCGTGCTCGTAGATGCTGTAGAATCTATTATGCCTCAAACAGAAACAGTACTAAGGCAAGCGCTTCGGGAAGGCGTAAAACCTGTGCTATTTATTAATAAAGTAGACCGACTTATTAAAGAACTTAAACTTCCACCAGAAAAAATATTGGAGCGCTTTGCATCTATTATAGCACAAGTAAACAAACTTATTAAGGGTCTGGCTCCACCCCAATTTAAAGAAGCATGGCAGGTTTCGGCGCAAGCAGGAACTGTTTGTTTTGGTTCTGCAAAGCATAGATGGGCGCTGTCTTTGCCATTTATGAAGAAAAAAAACTTTACACTAAAAGATGTTGTTGAAGCTTATCAAAGCGATGCTTGGATGAAGCTAGGTAGGCAAATTCCACTGCATGAAGCTGTTTTAGATATGATTGTAGCTCATGCACCAAACCCAATAGAAGCACAAAAATATAGGATTCCAATAATTTGGCATGGTGAAACCGAATCAGAAGTTGGAAAAGCTTTGCTAACTTGTGACCCAAATGGCCCGTCAATATTTGTTGTAACAAAAGTAAATATAGATCCGCAAGCTGGTGAAATATTCACTGGAAGGCTGTTTTCTGGAAAACTTCAAAAAGGAACAGAGCTAATTCTAAATACTGCAAAAACTAGAGAAAAAGTCCAACAAGTTTTTATTTACAAAGGCGCATCTAGAATACCAATCGAAACTGCTATTGCAGGAAATATTATTGGTGTTGTTGGTCTAAAATCTGCAAGTTCTGGAGAAACTTGTTCTTCTATAGAAATTACGCCATTTGAAGCAATTAAACACTTATTTGAACCAGTTGTAGTGAAAGCAATTGAGCCAAAAAATCCAAAGGATTTGCCAAAATTAATTGAAGTACTAAAAGATATAGCTAAACAAGATCCTACAATAGCCGTAACAATAAATGAAGAAACTGGTGAAAATTTAATTTCTGGTTTGGGCGAGCTTCATTTAGAAATTTGGGAGTATAGGATAATTCACGATCACAACTTAGATGTTGTTATTTCACCTCCAATAGTAGTTTACAGAGAAACTGTAAAGCAAGCCGCCGGGCCTGTAGAAGGCAAATCTCCAAATAGGCACAATAAATTATACGTCACTGTCAAGCCATTAGAAGAAGGTGTTGCAACAGCCATAAAAGAAGGCAAAATACCTGAGATGAAAATTAAAAAAAGAAAGAAAGAAATAGAAGATAAACTTATCGAAGCTGGTTTAGATAAAGAGGAAGCTAAAAGAGTTGTTGACATTTATAAAGGAAATATTCTAATCGACAATACTCGTGGAATTGTTCATATTGGAGAAATTATGGAAATGGTAATAACTGCTTTTGAAGAAATTTGTTCTGCAGGTCCAATGTGTAAAGAACCTTGCTTTGGCTTAAAAGTTCTGCTTGATGATGCAAAGCTACATGAAGATGCAATACACAGAACTCCTGCACAAATGATTCCTTGTATGAAACAAGCAATAACAAATGCAATGCTTCTTGGTGCAGTCCAACTATTTGAGCCTAAACAAATTATTCGAATAGATATTCCATCAGAATATTTAAATGAAGTTACAAAACTAATTAGTGGAAGGCGTGGCGAACTTTTAGATATTGTGCAAGAAGATGTTGCCACAGTTGTTAAAGCTAAAGTGCCTGTTTCTGAAATGTTTGGCTTTACAGCAGCTTTGCGCTCTGTAACATCTGGAAGAGGGGCGTGGTTTTTAGTAGATCAAATTTTTGAAAAACTGCCTGCAGAGCTCCAAATGCCAACAGTTATGAAGCTGAGAGAAAAGAAAGGTTTGCCGAAAGAACTGCCAAAGCCCATTTTTGACTAAAACTTTACCAGCAAGTTTTACTCCAACTTGATAATTTTCAGAATTTTTATTGAACATAAAAGAAGAAAGCCTACCCTATCCCGTGTTGCATCATAGAAAAGTTTAAAAAACTAATTTTTAATCTAAATTCGAAAATGGTACGCGGAAAACCTCACCTAAATCTTGTTGTTATAGGTCATGTGGACCATGGAAAGTCGACAACAGTAGGTAGAATTCTATACAACTCTGGAAAGCTATCTGAAAAAGAACTTGCAGACCTTAAAAAAATAGCTGCTGAAATGGGTAAGCCCGGCTTCGAGTTTGCATTTGTAATGGATAAAGTTAAAGAGGAGAGAGAGCGTGGTGTCACAATAGACTTAAGCTATCAGGAATTTGAAACTCCAAAATACTATTTTTCTATTATCGATGCCCCAGGACACAAAGATTTTATTAAAAATATGATTACTGGAACATCGCAAGCAGATGCAGCTCTACTTGTTGTCTCAGCAAATCCTGGTGAAGGTGTAATGGAACAAACAAGAGAGCACGCATTCTTAGCAAAGACACTTGGTGTTGGACAAATTATTGTTGCAGTTAATAAAATGGATATGGCCAAGTATTCTGAGGCAAGATTTAATGAAGTTAAAGCAGATATTGAGAAGCTTTTAAAGACAATTGGCTACGATCTTTCAAAAATCCAAATCGTTCCAATATCTGCAATTGAAGATGAAAACATTAATAAAGCACCGACAAAAATGCCTTGGTATAAAGGACCAACTTTACTTGCAACATTTGATTTGCTTTCACCACCAGAGAAACCAATAAATCTTCCATTGCGAATGCCAATACAAGATGTTTATTCCATAACTGGAGTGGGCACTGTGCCGGTTGGCAGAGTAGAGACAGGCGTTTTGAAAGTTAACGATAAAGTGATTATAATGCCTTCTGGCAAAGTTGGCGATGTCAAATCTATAGAAATGCACCATGAGAGTTTGCCACAAGCAGAGCCTGGCGATAATGTTGGAATTAACATAAGAGGTATTGGTAAGGAAGATATCAGACGAGGGGATGTGCTAGGACATGTAGATAATCCTCCAACAGTTGCCAAAGAGTTTACAGCAAAAATTGCAGTGTTAAACCATCCAACAGCCATAACTGCAGGCTATGCACCAGTTTTCCACTGCCACACAGCACAAGTCTCTTGCAAAATTAAAGAAATTAAACGAACAATTGATCCAAGGACAGGTCAAACTTTAAAAGAAAAACCAGACTTTATAAAAAATGGCGACATGGCAGAAATTGTTGTAGAACCCCTTGCACCATTATGTGTGGAGAAATTCAGCGAATTTCCAAAATTGGCAAAATTTGCAATTCGAGACATGGGTAGAACAGTGGCAGCGGGAATGATTATTGACGTCGTTAAAAAGTAAACTATATATTAGTGGCAGCCGTTGCTTGCTTTTTATTTTTTTGTTTTTGTTCTATAAATTAGTGTAGTGTGTTTTTAAAATTTCATTGAATTTTTATTGAAAGTTTTAAGAATATTTTGTTTAGTCATGTAAAGGAAAATTTAAGAAAGGAATTTTTTAAATTTTAAAGATGTCAAAACAATTATGTTTAATATGCGAAGAAGGCATATTTAATCCAATTTGTCCAGCATGTCTAATTAACGAACTTGCTTATTTTTTTCAAGATTTTCCTTTAAAAGAAGATTTAAAAGAAGAAATTCTTGAAGAAGCCGAAATTTTAAAAACAATATTAGAAATTAAAGAAGTAAAAATGAAATGTGCCATTTGCAAAAAAGAAAGTTTTGCTTCTGTTTGCCCATTTTGTTTTCTTAAAGAAATTTATTATGTTATTTTAGAAAAAGACACAGCACTTGCTAAAGACTTTTGTAAAATTTTTAATTTTGACTTTGGTCCTACAGAAGCAGGGAGTACGGGAGATTACTGGAAAAGAGATTTTTAAGAAGAGATTAAAATGAAAGAGATTGAAAAAAACAGTTTAAAATTTCGTTTCAAGTTTCTAAAGTAAGCTTTTTAAAACCTCTTTTAGCCTACTAAATTATGTCTAAAGCACGAATAAAGTTATATGGTACAGACATATCAAAGCTAAACGAAGTTATGGCCCAAATGATTGAAATTGCTAAAAAAGTGGGCGCAGCATATTCAGGACCAATTTCATTACCAACAAAAAAACTCGTTGTAGCAACTCGCAAATCTCCGGATGGTGAAGGAACAGAAACTTATGAAAGATGGGAAATGCGAATACATAAACGATTATTAGATATCGAAGCTGGCGAGCGAGCACTGCATCTCATTACACGTATTTCAATACCACAGGATGTAAACATAGAAATAAAAATTGTGGATTAATAGATTAAATTTAATTTTAATTTCTATTGTTTTTTTGAGTAAACAATTGAAATTTATGTACGAATTTATTCACTAAATTTATTTACTAAAGTCAATAAATATTTATAAAAACAACAGCGAAAATCTTTGCGGGGGTGCTAATTTGGCTTTTACTCTCGAAAAATATGAAAACCTTCTCGGGCTTTCACAGGCAGCCCTTACAATTTTGACGGGCAGGTATCTTGCAAAAAATGAGCACGGCGAAATCATAGAAAGTCCTGAAGAACTTTTTTGGCGTGTTGCTTGGAACATTGCATGCGCAGAAGTATTTTATAAATATAATATTTCTGTAGATCTTCCAAAAGAGAAGCTTTATGCCGAAATTAACGCAGACCCAGAAAAGAAAGCTCTTGTAAAGGAATGGGCCGATAAATTTTACAAAATAATGACTTCTTTCGAATTTCTTCCGAATTCTCCAACGCTAATGAATGCTGGCAGACCTTTACAACAGCTCTCTGCTTGTTTTGTTTTACCAATAGAAGATTCAATTGGTGACGAGGCTTCTACTTCAGCCATTTTCGACGCAGTAAAGTGGGCAGCAGTAATACATAAAACGGGAGGCGGCACAGGTTTTTCTTTTTCGAGATGCAGACCTAAAGGTTCTATAGTTAGAAGTACTGGCAGAGAAGCTTCTGGACCAGTTTCTTGGATGAAAGTTCTAAATGCATCTACAGATAGTATAAAGCAAGGTGGTGCTAGGCGTGGTGCAAACATGGGTGTTCTAAGGATAGATCACCCAGATATAGAAGAGTTTATACGTTGTAAAGCCAACGAGGGCGAAATATCTAATTTTAACATATCTGTTGCAATAACAAATAAATTTATGGAAGCGGTAGAAACAGATTCAGATTATGAGCTTATTGCACCACACACAAATCAAGTTGTTGGCAAAAAGCGTGCAAGAGCAATCTTTAGAACAATTGCAGAACAAGCATGGCTCAATGGCGAGCCAGGAATTATTTTTATTGATAGGTTAAATGCGCCAGAAACAAATGTTGTGCCAACATTAGGTCCAATTGAAGCTACAAATCCGTGTGGAGAGCAGCCGCTTCAACCATATGAATCTTGCAATCTTGGCTCAATAAATTTGGGAAAATTTGTTGAAGATGGCGTAGTTGCTTGGGATAGGTTAAAAGAAATTGTTTACTTAGCAGTTCGCTTTTTAGATAATGTTATTGATATGAATAATTATCCTCTTAAAGCCATAGCTAAAATTACTCGCGGCAATAGAAAGATTGGTTTGGGCATAATGGGTTGGGCAGACATGCTTGCTCTTTTAGGCATACCTTACAATTCAGAGCGCGCATGTAATTTAGCAGAACAAGTTATGGAATTTATTAATTATCACGCACATGCAGCCTCTGTCGAACTAGCTAAAGAACGCGGACCTTTTCCAAACTTTAACATATCTGTTTTAGCAAATCCAAACATTCTAAAAAATATGTACTCACGGCAAGATTCGAAAATGCCGTGGGATTCTTTGAAAGAGCAAATTCTAAAATACGGCCAAAGAAACGCAACTTGTACCACAATTGCACCAACTGGTACAATAGCCATAATTGCTAATGCTAGCCAAGGTATTGAACCTTTTTTTGCACTCGCGTATGAACGTAAAACACCTCAATTTACTTTAATAGAAGCAAATCCTTATTTTGAACGCATAGCTAAAGAAAGGGGTTTTTGGTCTGAAGAGTTAGCAAAAGAACTTCTAAAAACATTTTCGATTCAAAAAATAAATTCTATTCCTGAAGATGTTAGAAGAATTTTTATTACAGCACATGATTTAAAGCCTGAAGAACATATTAAGATGCAAGCAGCTTTCCAAAAGTATGTAGATAATTCAATTTCAAAAACAATTAATTTCCCAAACAGCGCTACTGTTGAAGATGTTTATAAAGCATATTTGCTGGCTTGGCAATTAGGTTGTAAAGGGCTTACTGTTTATAGAGATGGTAGCAGACAAATACAAGTTATAAATGTTAAAAAGGATGAGCAAAAGACCGCTGCTCCTCGCGTAAGACCTGAAGTAATTTGTGGCAAAACGTATAAAGTTAAAACTGGCTACGGTAATCTTTATGTGACTATAAATGATGATGAAAAAGGTCGACCATTTGAAATTTTTGCAACAATAGGTAAATCTGGTGGCGTGTTAGCAGCAAAATGTGAAGCGATTTGCAGAATTGTTTCTTTGGCTTTAAGATCAAATATTCCTGTTGAAGAAATTATAGAGCAATTAAAAAATATAAGAGGGCCAATGCCAGTAATTAGCAAATTAGGTATAATTCATTCTATACCAGATGCCATAGCAAAAATTTTGGCATTACACATTCAAAAAGGTCAAACACAAATAATGGATTTTGCAAAAAACGGCCAGCAAAAACTAAATGGCTATAAAGATTTGGCAGATTCTGGCTTGCCGCCAGAATGTCCAGAATGTCATGGTATTTTAGAAATTGGTGAAGGTTGTGTGGTGTGTCCGCAATGCGGCTATTCTCGTTGCAGTTAGTTTTGGATTGCGTTTACAGTTTCTATTTACAGCTTTGTCTATAGCTCTGTTTCCAGTTTAGTTAAATTTATAAATTTGTTTTTTAAATAGTTTGACATGGCCTTTGCACTACCTTATTTTGAAGAGCTAATTTTCATATTAGGCCTTATTAGCATAGGCTCTATTTGTGGTTTAATTGGTGGAGTATTTTTGCTTTGGAAAGAAGCTTTTGTGCAAAAGTACATTCATTTTTTAATTAGCTTTGCAGCCGGCGTGCTTTTGGCCGCAGCATTTTTAGATTTGCTTCCACACGCGATCGAAGAAACACCTTATGCTTGGTTAGCTTGCCTTGCAGGTTTAGTAATTTTCACAATTTCAGAGCGTTCGCTAGTTTGGCATTTACACCACAAAAACCATATTCGTGCACATCTTTCAGAAGTAAAAATTCTTGGTAGAAAAGCAACTGGTCTGCTTTTAATGCTCGGAGATACTATACACAATTTTATTGACGGAATGATGATTGCAGCAGCAACTCTTACTTTCATTCCATTAGGTATTTTAACAGCAATAGCAACTTTTTTCCACGAAGTGCCACAAGAAATTGGAGATTTTTCTGTCCTTATTTATGCCAAATATCCTAAGAAAAAAGTTTTTAGTTACAACTTTTTATCTGCTTTAGCAGCTTTTGGAGGTGGTCTTTTAGTTTTCTTTGGCATAAGCTTGCACGAATTTAATCTTTCACCACTTATTGCATTTGGTGCTGGTGGATTTATTTATATCGCAGCAACAGATCTTTTACCAGAATTAAAACATGAGGCGCAAAGCATTGCTGTTGTTGCTAAACACACTACCTTTTTACTTTTAGGAATGGCTTTAATTTATGCATTAACTCATTTATTACATGTCCACTAATAAGCTGTCTGAAAAACTATTTGAAAAGCAATCTAATAAACCTATCAAAGCGATATTAGCAAGGATGCGCAAAAGTGTTAGACATCAAAGCATAACTTGGTATAAAGGTTTAAACACTTTTCAAATTTTAGTTGGGGCAGTTCTTTCTGCTCGGACAAGAGATTCTAGTACAGAACAAGCTGTTCGAGCACTTTTTCGTTACTATCCTACGCCAGAAAAACTTGCCAGAGCTCCATTGTCAAAAATCCGCAAATTGATAAAATTTGTTGGTTTTTACAAAATTAAAGCCAAATATATTAAAGATTTATCTAAAATACTTGTGCGAAAATACAATGGCAAAGTACCTAAAGACAGAGTAAAATTACAAAATTTGCCTGGTGTTGGACCAAAAGTTTCTGCCATCGTACTATCTTTTGGCTTTGGTTTTCCCATTATTCCTGTAGATGTTCATGTACATAGAGTTTCAAATAGAATTGGACTTGTACAAACACAAAAACCTCTTCAAACAGAGCACAAACTTATGGCTGTAGTGCCAAAAAAATATTGGCGTGAACTTAATGAATTGTTTGTCCTTTTTGGCCAAAATATTTGTTTGCCTAGGAAGCCAAATTGCTTTGTTTGTCCTATTAAAAAATGGTGTGATTATTATGCTCAAATTTTAGCTAAAAATTATTTGAAGCAATAAAATTATAACTTAGAAGTTTAAAAAAACATTATAAACTTGAATTTTTTGTTGTATAAAATGGCCAAAACTAAAATTCTTCAAGTTAGAAAAAGAGACGGCTCTTTAGAAAAATTCATGCCCGAAAAAATTGCAAGAGCTATAGAAAAAGCATTTGTTGCGACAGGAACAAAAAATGGGCAAGTTGCAAAAAGACTTGCCAAAGAAGTTGTTCAGAAATTAGAAAAACAGTTTGTTGGAAAAATACCTTCTGTTGAAAATATACAAGATATTGTTGAAGAAACACTCATAGCTCACAATTATTCACAAGTTGCTAAAGCATATATTTTATACAGACAAAAACGAGCAGAGTTGCGAGCAGCAAAATCTGTTTTGGAAGTTAAAGATGAGCTAAATTTAAGCTTAAATGCTTTAACTGTTTTGCAAAAACGTTATTTGTTAAAAGATGAAAATGGAAAAGTTATCGAAACACCATCGCAGCTCTTTAGGCGCGTGGCACACGCAATTGCTCAGGTTGATTTAAATTATGGTTGTTCTGAGACTGATGTTAAAAAACTTGAAGAAGATTTCTATTCCATGATGTCTAATTTAGAATTTTTACCAAATTCTCCTACTTTAATGAATGCAGGAACTCCTGTCGGCGTATTATCTGCTTGCTTTGTAATACCTGTCCCAGATGACTTAAAAGGCATAATGAAAGCGCTGAGCGATGCTGCACTAATACAAAAAGGCGGTGGAGGAACTGGTTTTTCTTTTTCGAATCTAAGACCAAAAGGAGATTTAGTAAGAAGCACTAAAGGTATTGCTTCTGGTCCACTTTCTTTCGCCACACTTTTTGACAAAGTCACAGATGTAATAAAATCTGGAGGAAAAAGACGTGGTGCAAATATGGGTGTTCTAAGGATAGATCACCCAGATATAGTAGAGTTTATAATGGCAAAAACAAATCCTGAAGTGCTTAAGAATTTTAATATCTCGATAGCAATTACAGATTCTTTTATGCAAGCAGTAAAAAATAATGCTGAATTTCCACTCATTAATCCGAGAAATGGACAAGTTGTGAAGAGGCTAAATGCTCGTGAGCTTTGGGGTTTGATTACTTCTTATGCTTGGAAGACTGGAGATCCAGGAATATTGTTTATTGACGAAATAAATAGAAGAAATCCAACTGCACACATAGGGAAAATAGAAGCTACAAATCCGTGTGGAGAGCAGCCGCTACATTCTTATGAATCTTGCAATCTAGGCTCAATAAATTTAGCAAAAATGGTTTCAAGAAAAAATGGAAAATATGAATTGGCATGGGACAAGTTAGAAAAAACTGTTCGGCTTGCAGTACATTTCTTGGACAATGTAATCGATGCGCAAAAATATGTTGTGCCAGAAACAGAAAAAATAACAAAAGCAAATAGACGTATTGGACTTGGTATAATGGGCTGGGCAGATATGTTGGCTATGTTAGAAATACCATATAATTCTGAGCGAGCTCTTAAATTGGCTGAAAACTTAATGCGATTTGTTTCAGAAACCGCACACAAAGCTTCTATGGAGCTTGGGAAATGGAAAGGCAATTTTCCAAATTTCAAAGGAAGCTATTGGGACAAAGCAGGCTATAAATGGATGCGAAATGCAACTTGTACTACAATTGCACCAACTGGTACAATTTCAATAATTGCTGGCTGCAGTTCTGGAATTGAGCCGCTTTTTGCCCTATCTTTTGTACGCAATGTTTTAGAGGGAACAAGACTTTTAGAAGTTAATCCTATTTTCGAAGCTGTAGCAAGGCAAAGAGGATTTTATTCGGAAGAGCTTATGGCCAAAATAGCCAAATCTGGCAGCGTGCAAAATATAAAAGAAGTGCCTGCAGATGTTCGAAGAGTTTTCGTCACAGCATTGGATATTTCTTGGAAATGGCATGTTCGAATGCAAGCTGCATTTCAAAAATGGACAGACAACGCAGTGTCAAAAACAATTAATTTTCCAGCAGAAGCAACCGTTGAAGATGTGCGAAAAGCTTTCGAGCTAGCATACAAATTAAAATGTAAAGGCCTTACAGTTTATAGATATGGTAGCAAGCCAGAACAAGTTCTTTACATTGGTGAAATAGAGAAGAAAATAAAGCCAGAAGCAGAGCCGTATGTTTTAGCTCCTTCTGAAACAGCTGGCTGGTGTGCAAGCCCGCTTTGCCCAGCACCTTAACTGTAAGAGCTTCAAGCAGAACTTAATATAAAGTTTTAATAAAATTCTTCTTTTGCTTTTGCATTTATGTTTTCATACCGAGCTAAAACAAATAGCAGAGAAGAAAGCCTATTAATGTAAGGTCCAATTGCTGGGTTAAATTGTTTACGTATTTTTTTAAGCATTAAAATACGTCTTTCCGCTCTTCTTGCAACAGTTCGCGCAATGTGAAGCCTTGCAGAAGCTTCAGTTCCTCCCGGTATGATGAATTTTTTAAGTTCTGGAAGTGTAACATTAATTTTATCAATTATTGCTTCCATTTCAGTTACATGTTTTTGGCTAAGCATTTTAGTTCCTTTTGCTATGTCCGCACCAAGAATAAAGAGCTCGTGCTGGATTTTTTTTAAAATGTCTGAAGTGTTCTTTGATGCAACAATTCTACAAAAACCTAAAATTGAATTTAATTCATCAATAACTCCCAAAGCTTCGAACTCAAAAGCAGTTTTTGGAAGCTTTCGCCCAAAAAGCCAGCTCTCCCCGCCATCGCCGGCTCTAGTATATGCTTTAGTGGCCATTTTTAAATAATATCTCTTTTAATTAATAGTCTCTTTCAATTAATAAGCCTTTCTGGTTAGTTATGCTGAATTTAACGCTAAATTTATATTTTAACTTAACTTTTTCAAATAAATGGTATCTACGGTAGAATCTTTGCTTCTCATGTATGCTTCTAAAAAAGAGGAAATTCTAAAAAGACTTGAGAGCTTTGAACGCCTTAAATATGCATCGAACGAAGATATTTTTGCAGAGTTAGTTTTTTGCCTTTTAACCCCACAAACAAGAGCATCTGCAGCAAAACGCGCAATTACCGCCTTACGCACAAGCAGCTTGTTATTCAATGGTGAGGTAAGCGCAATAGCAGAACTTTTAGCCAAATACGGTGTAAGGTTTCACAATAACAAAGCAAAATATATTGTTGCAGCAAGAGAACTTTTCTCTAGAAATGGTAAAATGCGAATTAAATCTATGTTAAATACTGATGATGTTAAGGGTCTGCGAATGTGGCTTGCTGAAAATGTTCTTGGTTTAGGACTTAAAGAAGCAAGCCATTTTCTCAGAAATATCGGCTATGGTAAAGAACTTGCAATTTTGGACAGGCACATCTTAGGCGAACTTTTACAATTAGGCATAATATCTAAACTACCTAAAAGTTTGTCAAAGTCAAAGTATTTAGACATAGAACAAAAGTTGGCAAATTTCGCAGCCAAACTTAAACTTTCCATAGCAGAGCTCGATTTGTTGCTGTGGAGCGAACACGGCTCACTGCCTTTAGAAGAAGTAAAGTAAAACAAAAGAGGCATAAATAAGTGGGCCGGCCAGGATTTGCACCTGGGACCTCCGCCTTTCTTAAGATTTTTGTAAGGGCGACGTCATAGCTACTAGACCACCGGCCCGTTAGTTAATAAGACGTAAATTTGATTTAAAATAATTTACTTTTTAACTTGTTCAAAAATTTATTCTCCGAAAATTGCACCAAAGCCAGATTCTGCTTGTTCTTCAGCAATTTCAAATTTTTTCTTAACTTTTTCAAACTCTTCTCCACTCAATATAATTGCGCCACACTCAAGTATTTTTTGCTCATTTCTTTTAAAAAAATCTTCGTCAGCTTTTACATAAATATATGTATCAGTACCTTCGAGACCCAAACCTTTTGCATCCGTAAGCTTATAACCTCGCAGCGCCCATTCATTTGCTATCCATTTTCCGGTGTTTGGATCTCTGCGATCGGGTGCTTCGAGAACTGCTTTTACTGTCTTTAGCTTTTCTGCCGGTATTTTATAAATTTTCAGCATACTGATTTTAATAATATTTTGTTTAAAAGTTTTTTGTATGTTTCGCTTTTCAAATTTTTTGCTCTATTTATTTTAAATTGTTTTAAATGCCCCCGGCAGGATTTGAACCTGCGACCTTCCGCTTACAAGGCAGACGCTCTACCAGTCTGAGCTACAGGGGCTTTTCTGCTACCGATTCGTGGAGCATAATCAGTAATTGTTCAAATACTGCTTTACAGAACTTATTTGTTTCAATATATTTTAAACTTTTCTTTTTCGACCAGGACCTGCTTTAGCCCATTGTTCAACAATAATATCTGCACCACAGAAGTCGCATTTTATTATAAAAGCATTTACTCGTTTACTTTTGCCAGCCTCGTTTTTTATGGAAACTTTTTCTCTTTTTAGTTCTTTTTGTTGCTCTCCGCTTTTTCCGCAATTTGGACAAACATACTCTATATTAAATAAATCTTCGCCTTCAAATCTCCAAATCATTATTTTACCAGAGCCGATTACTCTTTTAGTAAAATATGCTAATTTGTCTTGAGCAGTTGGTTTTCTGAGCGCCATGTTCGGCTTCTAAAATTTTAATTTAAAAATCTATCTTTAAAAGAATTTAAAATTTAGTGACGCTGTTTGATAATAATTTTCTAAAAAATTTTTTTAAAAAAGAAAAAAAGACTTGCCCTTAACAGTTCGATTTTATTCTTCGGTTTTAGTTTTATTTTCTCTCTCAGTTTGATTTTTTTGTTTATGTACTTTTTGTTCTTTAGGTATGGGCGGGGTTATGGGTGTCATGGTTTGTTCACATTTTCCATTAATGCACTTAGCTGCACAAATCACTTCAGGCGGACATTTTGGCTGCGGACAATCTTCATCTTTTTGACAAGAGATTTTTTCTATTCTTTCTCTATATTCAACTTCGACTCTTTTTTGAACAACTTTTGTTTCAACAGCTTCTGCTTTTTCTATGAGCGTATCTATTTTTTGCACTAATTTTGCTTTGACTTCTGCAGGTATGTTTGGATTTGCAACAATTTTCTCTTCTACTTTTTGTAGTGCTGCAATGTGGTTTGCCATACCTCTTTCAATGCCAAGCATTGTTTCATTTTTAGCGCTAACATTGTCAAATTTAGCAATAGTTTCATTGGTTTCAACTAAAATTTTATCATGCTCATTTAGTACTTTTTCAATTAATTTTGTTTTGTTATGTTCGTGCAATCTTTTTATTTCAGCAAGCCTTTCGCGGGCGATTTTTAGCCCAAGTTCTGCTTTTTTTGGTCCAGAAGCAAGCCTAAAAGCCAATTTATCTAATGCAACATCAATGCCCCAAAGCGGGCTTTCAGGCGTCATTCCCGGATCTACAGATAGCTCTTGCTCAATGCTTTCATTTGTCATTGGAACACTGATGTTTTCACTTATATTTTTACTTACATTTTCAGAAATATTTTGAGCTCCTACAGCAGTTAGCAGTGCCAAGAAAGCAAACACCAAACCCATTAAACTGAAAAAGGTTTTCATTTTGCCTCCCAAATACTTCAGTAGAAAAAACTATTTAAAGCTTTTTGCTAGTAAAATTATATGCCTGTGAAGAAAAAAGAAAAGGAAGAAAGTAAAATTGAGGAATTAGCTCCGACCTCAGAAGAGAAAGCGGAAGAGAAAAAGCCAAGTCTTAAAGCAAAACTTTCAAAATTTGCTAAAATATTTTTTGGAATAATTTTTATTTTGGGCGGAATTTTCTTGGTTTGGTTGTTTTTATCAGATTTTATTGTTTTAATTAAAGGTGCGATCGGCGTATTTGTAATTTTGATAGGCCTTTTGCTTATTTTCTTAGGATGGACGGATTAATAGACTAATAAAAAATTAATAAAATTAAAAGCCAAAATCTGGTTCTTTCTTATACTTCTTTACAACGACGACAGGTTTCGCTTTCTTTTTCTTTTTTGGTAATAGAACTAAGATTATGATAATTGTAACAATAACCAGTAAAACAAAAATAATTGTAAATGTTTTGGTCGTAAATGCTACCTTACTTTTCTCTTGAGCATATTTTGTAGCATTTGTATATGAAATGTTTGATGAAATGTTTTCATTTATAGTGATATTGCTTATGTTGCTCATGTTGCCGCTGCTTATGTTGCTAATATTTGATAATGCTACGCCAGAAATTACAAATGTTGAAAAAGTTGATAGAACCGATGCATAGTTTACATAGTCTATATTTTCAGAAATTTTTTCAGTTGGTAATTTGTCCCAATTAGAACCGGTCCAGCGTGCTAAATTTACTTGGCTAATGTTATTTGAAGTTAGCCATGTTTTTGGTATTTTAAATTTAATTCTAGCAAGTGTAGGACTTATGTTTTGTGTATTGATTGTAAAGTAATAGTATGGAATATCTAACACAGGTGCAGAATCAGGCTTGCTGGCATTTTCAATGCTTATGCTTGCATTTTGCTTGGTTGCGGATTGCACAAAAAATATTTCAAAAACAGGAAGGTCTGGAATTAGCCAAGTTATTGTTTGACTTTCTGCAAGAATTTGCCAGTGTTTTTGATACGCACTTCCAGCTGTACTAATTCCACCTCCGCCTTCACCTCCGCCTGCCGAACTTAGAATTTTTAATTTAAATGTAGCAGAATCTGATTCTCCAGCCAAATCTCGTACTGTAATTTGGATTGTGTGCGTACCTACATCTTTATCTGATGGCGTAAATTCAATTTTAGCTTTTGCATGAGTTGAATTTTGATCCTTTTTTTCAATGTCAAACAATGAAGTATCATCACTAAAAGTTAAATTATCTCCAGAGTCTAAATCGTCATCGGTAGCATAAATATAAAGATTTAATTCATCTCCAACATAAATTGATTGATCTTCTATTGGAAGCAAATTAGGTGGATCGTTTGTGTTATTAACATAAATTGTTATGTTTTCATCTCTATAGTCATAAGGATCGTTTACTCTAAAAGTCAGTGTATTGTTTCCAACAAAAGGATCCGCAGGTGTCCAATTAAACAATCCTGTAGAAGAGTTTATTTCTGCACCTGCAGGCAAATTTACTACAGAATAATTTAAAGATTCATTATCCGGATCTGTAGCATTTGCCTGAATTGCTATTGGAAAGTCTTCATTTGCAATAAATGATTTATTAGTCCAATTCCAAACAGGTAAGCTATTGTTTATATAAAAGCGCAAAGAAAGATTATTTATATTGCCTAAAGTATTGTTTGCCCAAACAATAATATCATAATATCCTTTTGTCCAATTTATTGGATTTATTGAGTAGTTTGTTGTGTTTGAATAAATTGTATAATTTGAATTGTTGAGTGTATACCAAACCATAGAAATATTATTCGAATCTGTTATGCTTAGATTGATAATGGTTTTTGGAGATATATTTGAATTGTTTTCTGGAGCTATTAAATTAATTGTTGGTTTTTCATCAGAAACTGTGAAATAAACTGTTTTGGAATTATTTATGTCTGAAAAAATGTAAAAAGTAGCATTATGCGTGCCGTTGCTTAGGTCTGGGACAGAATCGTTGTACCAAAGAGTTTGACTTGCATTTGTTAGAGTATAATTTACAGAATCGTCGATAGAAACTATTGCAGATATAACATTTGGGTCGGTTTCGATGCTAAAATTAATTTTCGTTCCAAAAGTAGAATTTGTTGGTTTGATGATGTTTATTGGAACTATAGAATCTACGAGCCAAAGCACAGGTCTAGTCCACTCTCCTTTTGTTGCATTGTAGCGAGAATTTTGCAGTTTTTGTAAAATTTGTGTTTGGTTAAGAGCTGTCCCGTATTTGAGTTTATTGTAATGGAGTAACAAAGTTACTGCACCAGATACAAATGGCGTAGCCATTGAAGTTCCTGAAAGCTGCTCCCAACCACCATTATTCCAAGTAGAATTTATGTCAACACCTGGAGCCCAAATGTCTAAAAGATCTCCTGAATTTGAAAAGCCCGCTGGAGTGCTATCGTTTCGACCTACTGCACCAACAGAGATTACATTTGGCAGACATGCAGGATAGGTAATTCCTGTTGTATTATTACCATTGCCTGCAGCAGCTACAAGTATAATATTTTGTGAAGATGCATTTTCCAAAGCAGAAGTTATCCCTATATCAAAATTACTGCAATTGTTTGCTGTTGAGCTGTTGTAAGGGCCTCCTCCACCCCAAGACATACTTATTACAGAAATATTATAGATTGGTGCATTTTTAATGCACCACTGAATTGCACTAATTATGCTGCTCGTAGGCGCAGCACCATTTTCATTAAATGCTTTAGCCATTGCAATTTTGCTACCTGGTGCAATACCTTTTGAATAATTATCTTGTGATACTAGGATTCCAGAAACATGCGTGCCGTGACCATTCACATCTTCAGCTATACTATCGTTTGTTGTGCAATTATTATTATCTGCACAAAAATCATACTGCGCAATTATTTGCCCTGCTAGTGCTGGATGAGATGCATTTACGCCAGTATCTATTACACAAATTGTTGAATCTCCAGTAATGTTTGTGTTGTTTATATTAATTTGCCAAATTTTGTCTCCACCAACAAAAGGCACAGCTTCAGAAAGTTGAATTTTAAATTTTGGCCTATCTTCTTCAACAAATATACCTGGTATTTTTCGAAGCTCATCTAATTGTTCTTTTGAAACTTCAACTAAAACCACCGGTGCAACATTGTATGTGTGCTTTGGTTTAATAGCAATATTTTTAATAGTAATATTTGTAATGTTTTGTACCTCAAAATCAGCAAAACGGCGTGGTTTTGAAAATGCAGTTGCGATTTGTGAATAGGTGTCTAATTGTGAATCTTCAAAATAAATTAAAACATTAATTTTATCTTCATTCGTTTTATTTTCACCAATTTCATTTTTCTCCATCATAAAACTGCCAGAAATAGTTAGACCTAACATTAGACCTAATATTATGAATGTGAGTATTATGAATGTGAGGAGGGAGATAAATATAATTAACATAAATTTTGGCGAGCGCTGCATTTTATAATTTTCAAAATTTGAATTTTAAAGTATTTCTATTTTTTATTTTTGGTTTATTTGAAAGAAAACTATTTTACTCCCCAAAACAAATTTTTTTATACATATTTACGTTTAAAAAGAGCATGTTTGATGCGTTTAGGGCAAGAGTAGGTGTTTTAATAATAAACCAAAATAAAATTTTACTTCTAAGAAATACGCAGAAAGTGCCAC
>JBMFNW010000011.1:0-18621 GCA_049969975.1 Candidatus Nanoarchaeia archaeon | reverse complement strand
ACTGCAACAGATGATTTAAGCTCAACTCTAAGCTGTTCAATTTATTTAGACAATGCTCTAAATCAGACAAATTCATCAACTCAAAACAATACACTAACAAACTTCTTGATTACAGGAATTAGTTATGGAAACCATAACTGGAGCATTAACTGCTCAGATGGTGAGCTGAGTAATGTTAGTGAAGTGAGATGGTTTAGCATTGCTGATACACTTGCACCAAACATTCAATTTGTACTGCCAACAGAAAGCTCTGGAACAACAATAAACAGAAACTATATTCAAATAAATGTAACAGCCTCTGATAGCGGCTCTGGACTAAAGAACATAACGATTTATCTTTACAACTCAACTGGCGCTTTAATTAATTCAACAAGCTCAACAAGTTCTCCTTTATTTGCTAACTTTACCAATTTGGCAGAAG
The DNA here is from genome assembly GCA_049969975.1 of Candidatus Nanoarchaeia archaeon. Taxonomy (GTDB): domain Archaea; phylum Nanobdellota; class Nanobdellia; order UBA10117; family UBA10117; genus JAWAPU01. The sequence goes on along the minus strand of JBMFNW010000011.1, from coordinate 18,200 downwards.
GAACTTATTACTTCAATGCAACTGCCTATGACAATTCAAATAATAGTAATTCAACTGAAACAAGAACAGTAACAATTGATACAACTGCGCCAAACATTCAATTTACCTCGCCAACTCCAGCTAATGGCACTATTACAAACAATAATTGGGTTTATTTGAATACTACAGTAATAGATGCTTCTAACACTTCCGCTTTATTTGACTGGAACCGTTCTTTAGTTGGATACTGGGCTATGGACTGGCACAATTCTACCGGAATTTTTGACAATTCAACTTACAATAATTTTGGAAAATTTTATGGTGGGTTAGGAACAAATAATATAACTGCTGGAAAATTTGGAAAAGCTTTGAGATTTGATGGTGTGAATGATTATGTGGAAGCTTTACATCCGGCCGGAAATTTAACAGGACCTCTTACTTTTGAAGCATGGATTTATCCGACAGGACCAGGTAGTGGTGGCACATATGGTGGAATAATTGTTAATAAAGAGAATAGCTGGGAGGTAGCAAGGTTTGCAGATGGAACAATCCGATGGGCATTTAAAAATACTGCGCCTGGTTGGAATTGGATAAATACTGGATATGTTGCACCATTAAATACCTGGACTCATATTGTGGTTGTTTACGATATCACAACAAATCAAGTTAGAACATATGCAAATGGTAATCTTGTTCATACTTATTCTATTAGTGGGTTGATAGCGACTACAACATATAATTTGAGAATTGGCGGAAGAACTTCTGTAAGTCAATATTTCAATGGCATCATCGACGAAGTCCGCATTTACAATAGAGTATTATCACCAGAAGAAATAAATGCTTCCTACAACAACGGTTTGTATAAATTATATCACAACTTCACTTCTCTTCCAGATGGAAGATATGATTATTATGCCTATACTATAGACACGGCAGGGAATGCTAACAAGACTGAAACAAGAACAGTAACAATTGATACAACTGCGCCAAACATTCAATTTGTACTGCCAACGCCGGCAAATAATTCGATTGAAGTAATAGATTATGTTTATGTTAACATAACAGCAAATGAAGCACTTGGTTCTGCAATTTTAGAATGGAATAATGTTAACGAGTCTATGTTGGGAAGTGGGAGCAATTGGTATAAAAATAAAACAGGATTAAGCGATGGTCTTTATGTTTACAAAGTTTATGGAAATGATTCTGCTGGCAATTGGAATGTAAGCGAAACGAGACAAGTTATTATTGACACAACAGCACCAAATATAACATTGAACAGCCCTAATAACGGCTTGGTTACAGGAAATGCAACAATAATATTTAATTGTTCTGCTAGCGACTTGACTAATTTAGCTAATATAACGTTGTGGTTAAATTCAACTGGCTCGTGGCAAGCAAATGAAACTCAAGCTGTAAGTGGTACAAGTAACTCAACAACATTTACAAAAACATTCGAAGAAGGAACTTATTTGTGGAGTTGCAGTGCTTGCGATGCCTTAGGGCACTGCAATAATAGCTTTGTTGAAAATAGAACATTTACCATAGATTTGACTGCTCCGCTAATAAGCTATATTTCACCTACAGATGCAAATAATGCTTATGTTTCAAGACTATGGACATATATCAATGTAACAGTTTCAGACTCGCAAAATGTTTCGACTTGTGTGCTTGAATGGAATGGTGTTAATGAAACAATGACAATGATTGGCTCTGGACAGAATGTTTCTTGTTACACTAATAAAAGCGATAGTGAAGGCACACATAACTATAATGTTTATGCAAACGACACATTGGGCAATTTAGGAACTGCAGGCCAAAGAAATATTACTTTCGACATTACGCCACCAACAATAGCAAATGTCAGCGCGGTACAAATTTCAACAACTTCAGCAAAAATAGTTTGGCAAACTAACGAACTTGCAAATTCATCTATTAATTATGGTACTAGCTCTGCGTTAGGAAATTTGACCATAAATACTTCTTATGTTCTAAATCATGCTATTGAACTAACAGGCCTAGGTGCCTCTACGAGATATTACTTTAATGTTACGAGTTGTGATTTTGCTGGAAATTGCAAGACAGAGGGGCCGTTTAGTTTTGTAACTATGGCTGGCAGTGGTGGAGAAGGATATCATTGGTTTGGTGAATCAAATATAACGCCATCTTCAGGTATCGAATTACCAACAAGTGCAAATTTAACTGTTGATTTACCTTTGCCAGATGGTTTAGATATTGTTTCGGTAAAGGTAACTGTTGCGCGAGCACTCCCAGATCATGCCAGGCTGAGAATTGCAGAACTCCGCGGTTCGCCAAAAACCGCGCCATCTTTAGAACATTATGTTTATAAATATTGGGAAATTTTACCAGAAAACATTCCAAACGATACTTATTTTGCAGATATAAGTATTAAATTCAAAGTTAACAGAACTTGGATAAGGGAACGAAATATTAACATTTCAAGCATAAAGATGTGGAGATATGAAAATGGTTGGCAGAGCTTGCCAACAAAACAAATTGGACAAGATCAACAATGGTATTACTTCGTGGCCCAAACACCAAAGTTTTCTTTGTTTGGAGTAAATGCAAGTACTTATCCAAAAGAATATTTGCCAAAATATGAAGTTTACCCTGTTAAAGAAACCAACGAAACTAAAGAAAAATTTGAAAATATCGGCCTGCTGCTAATTTTGTTTGCAATCTTTTACTATCTCCTCTTTATACGCAGAAAAGAGAAAAAGAAGCGTAAAAAGTTTAAAAAAAGTGAAAGTAAGAAAAAAAGGTATAAAAAGATATAAAAAGTTAAAGTATCTAATAGAGTTATGTTGGCAAACTATTTGGAAAAAATTAAAAAATTTGAATTAATTTTAGTAATGTTTGCTTTGTTTGTTATTTTTTTAACATGGTTCAGCACCAACATAACAAGCTATCATATTTTTGAAACATCTTTACAAAGAATCAATTTAACTTTTGAAAATAGTGCAGAATTAATATTGAGTTCGGATGAGCCAGAAAGCCTCACTTTTTTAGCACTCTCTGGCAACGTTGTTGGTCAAGGAAATGTTAAAATATATTTAACAAATGGTGAAGCAAAACTTTTGGTTTGGGATAATTCTCAAAGAAATTCTAATATTATGACTGGCTACGCCACATATTCAAAAAATCAAATTTCAAATTCAAAAAAACTAAAAGTTAGCATTGGTAGGCCTTTAGAATACTTTAGTTCAAATCAAAACAATTTTGGAATTTTTGGCAAATTTTCAAATGTTTGTATTGAAACTTGTACATTAGACCCAAAGGTTTGGAAAGGTAAAGAATGGCGTCTTTTAATTTATCTATCTCCAAATACAAAGCTTGAGCTTGACGAGCTTATTTTTACTATGATTTAAGAAATTACACTCTAAAAAATTAATCTGTTATATGAAAAAGCCCAGCAACCTTTTTTCCTTTTTCAACGTACCAATTAAATCTATTTGCTGCTTTTTGTGTTACAAAAGCTTCAATTTTAATACCTTTTTCTCTGCACAAATTTATGGCTTCTTGAGACAAAGAAAGGCCACCATGCTTTCCTGTTCCGATGATGATTGCTTCTGGCTCGTCTTTAGAGAGTAAAGTAAGCTCATCAGCCGAAACTTCGAGATGTGTTTTCCCTTCTAAAGAACACTTTCTTGTCGTAATAGTGCCATTTGGGAAAATATAAACATCTTCTTTGTAGTCTTTGCCGTTTATGGTTATGCAGCCGTATATGAAGTTATCTATTTTTATCATTTTTAAAAAAAGCTTTTGCTTGCTTTTAAATTTTACTAAAAGCAGAGATTTCGGATTATTCGAGACCTGTTAATAAAGGTACAAAAACAAATGGTCCGAGATCTTCGAACTTTGGCCCATCTTTTAATTTTATAATTTTAAAAAGGCGATCTTCTATGGGCAAAACCATTATGCCTTTTTCTTTTAATTGTGCGAATAATGTTTTAGGTAATTCTGCAGCAGCTGCAGTTATTATTATTCTATCAAAAGGAGCAACTTTTGGCAAACCTTTTGTTCCATCTGCATGAATTACTTTAACGTTTTTATAACAAATTAAATTCTTTTTTGCAAAATCCGCTAAAGCTTTTATCCTCTCGACAGTCCAAACTTTTCCTTTTGGGCCAACTAGCTCGGCCAAAATTGCTGCTTGATAGCCCGAGCCACTGCCAACTTCTAAAATTTTCTGGCCTGCTTTAACATCTAAAGCTTCAGTCATGATGGCTACTGTTGTTGGTTGCGAAATGGTTTGTCCTGCAAATAATGGAAGAGGTTCGTCTAAGTATGCATACTCTTTATATTTTGGTAAAACAAAATTCTCACGCGGCACTTTTTCAAATGCTTTTAAAACTTTTTTGTTTTTGACAAGACCGCTAGCTTCCCAATATCTTAACAAAGCCTCTTTACTTACAGCCATTTTCTATTTTATTTTTCTAACTTTAATTTTAGTTTGCTTATTTTTGCTTATTTTGTTCACTCCCCAATTTCAAGACCAATTTCTTTTTCTTTCTTTCTTATTTTACGAACAAGATGCCTATATCTAGCATACCTTTGTTGTGCTTGATAAAGTTGCCAGATACCATATGCAATCAAAAAAACCCCTATAATCAAAAAATAAATTTGTTCAAAAAATTTTACTAAAATAATGCCCGCAGTTATAAAAGCAAGACCTGTAGTAATATATTGTTGCATAGTTCGCTCTCTAGATAAAAGTGTTTGTTCTTCTAAAAGCAAAAGTTGTGCTTTCCTAAGCTCTTTTTCTTTCACCATGTGCTTTGCGCTCCCAACTTTCAATTATTTCGAATGCTGCTGAAGAGCCTATTCTATTTGCACCAGCAGAAATTAGTTTTAAGGTTTGTGGAAGAGTTCTAATTCCACCAGCAGATTTTATTCCAAAATTTGGACCAACAGCTTTTCTTATTAATTTGACTATTTTTGGATCTGCACCTTTTGGTCCCCAGCCCGAACAATCTTTGACAAAAGTTGCACCAGAGTTTTTAACAATTTCACATGCTTTAATTATTTCTGCTTTAGTTAAATAGCCAGCTTCAATAATTACTTTTACAGGCCTACCTTTAGCAACATCTACAACTTTTTCTATTTCTCTTCTAACATAATCATAGTTCTTTGCTTTAAATTGTCCAACAGCCATAACCATATCTAATTCATCTGCACCAGATTTAATTGCTTGTTTTGCTTCAAATACTTTTGTTTCAGTTGTATTTGCGCCAAGCGGAAAGCCAACAACAGAAAGTACTTTAACATTGCTATTTTTAAGCAGCGATTTTGCTAAACCAACATAACATGGATTAATATCTGCAGCATAAACACCATACTGTATGCATTTTTGACAAAAAGTTTTTAGATCATTTGGTGTTGCATTTGGCTTAAGTAGTGCAGCATCAAAATATGTGGATAACCAAAGCACCATTTTTCACCTCTTAAGTAATTTTATATAATTATTTATTTCATTTTCTGTTATGGCGCAACCAGAAAATTTAAGCGCCCAAAGCAAGCCATAAAGTTGATCTAAACTTTCAAGCATGCCAGCTTCCCAAGCTGCAACAGCAAGCTCTGCAGACCTTATGCAAATAGGTATTTTTGAACTTATTTGTTGCCATGTAGATAACACATTTTTATTAACTTCAACTCGTGCATGAAATTTTTCACTGAGCCACCGTACAAGCCCATCAACATTTTCAATAAGCATGCGTGCAGTTCTTTCATCTACTGCCAAATTAGAATTTGTTTCTTGCGCACATGCAGCTATTGCAGAAATTTCTCCAATTTGTACAATATTTAGTGGTTTGCCGTAAATAATAAATAGTCTATTTAATAAATCTAAATCGCTTTGGATTTTTGATTTAATATTTTTTTCAGAATAAAATTTTAGTAAGCCTGCTTCTATTAAACTTTTTATTCTGTAGCCCTCATATCTAAATTTTAAACTTTGCATAGCTCTTTCAACAGTTTCGCGATACACAGAATCCGTAATATAAAAAGCCCCATCGAAATGCTTTGCTAATTTCTCAAAAAGTGGAAGTGAGCAAGAAAGGGCCATACTAATTAGCGTTGACGAATCAAAGAATATCTTTTTTTGATTTCTATTTTTTTGATTTTTATTTGCCATTTTGACTTGTATTTAAATTAAAAATAGCTTTTATTTGTTTGAGTCTTTTTTCAATCGGCAGTTCGGGGATTAGTAATTCATGTATTGTTGTTTCACCAATAGATGGAAGTAAGTCCCATTTTGTTACGCGAGCAATTTCTGTTGCTTTGCCGAGGGAAAGACCATGTTCGTATAATCTTGTTCCTTTCTTAATTTTTGCAAAATGCATTACATCTTCAATATAAAACTTTATAGCTTTGCTAAAGCCTTCTATGTTACTTAGAATAGTTCTTATTTGACTTTCATATGCAGCAAAATTTTTTTGTATAAGAAGTTCTTTTGCTGCTTGAAAATTTCTTATTAGAAAATTTTCAAATTCAGGCATTTTTGGATGTGCTCTAAATTTTTCAGTTTCCATTATTTTGTCTAAAGCATAAATTGCTACGGCTAAATCCATTAAATCAAGATCTTGATAAATTGCTATGGAATGCAATATGTGATTGGATATGCTGTGAAGTTCAATATGTTTTTTATTTTTGATTGCATTTATTACTTCATCTAACACAGCAATAACATCATTTATGACTTCTTCTCTCATTTTTTACTTTTTTTAGTTTTCTTAGTTTCTCGCTTTAGTTTTATAATTTCTTTTCGTATAATGTTCAATTTAGATAAAGGCACTTCTGGAAAAAAGTAGCCGGTATATCCACACGTTTCACAAATTCGCATGCTGTAAAAAGCTTCTTGTGTTGCACCACATCTTATTTCATGATTTTTTGGATGAGGCATTATTTTAGTGCCGCCACATCTTGGGCAAATTAGTATATTTTTTGTATTTGATATTTTATTTGTATTTAATTTTGTATTTAATGTTTTGTTTTCAATTTTTTTCGCTTTTGTTTTTCTTATCAAGCTCATACCGCATACTCCTTTGGATTTGATTTAAATTTTGCTTTGCACTTTGAGCTGCAGCAAAAATATATTTTGCCTTTGTATTCATAACCACTTTTTCTTTCTTTTATTTCAACACCACAAACAGGACATAAGAAAATAATTTTCATACTTTCCTCCTTACTATTTCATGTGCAACTAAACCTAGTAAAATAATAGCTATGCCGCCTAATAAAACAATTTTTTCAAAATAAAAAAGCATTGCTATACTTGCAATTAACCCAAAAATCGCGAGTGGCCAAGCAGTTTTAAATGGTCTTGTAAGTTTTGGGCTTTTATAGCGAAGCCAAAGTAGTGAAGCATTAACAAGGGCAAATGTTGAAAATAAAGCAAAATCTGTTAAAGATGCAACAATTTCTATTTTTTTAATGAAAACAAATACTATTGAAAAAATACCAGTCAATAAGACTGCAACCCAAGGCGTCTTATATTTTGGATGTACTTTTGCCACACATTTTGGAAGGCCTTGATTTTGTGCCATACCATAAAGTATTCTTGAGGTTGCAACAAGTATTACAAGAACTGTATTAAGTGTGGCAAATAGCGCGATTATTGATAAGATTAAAAATGCTTTTGCACCAAAAACAGTTTGTGCAACAAGAGCTAGTGGTGCAGGAGATGCAGCAAGTTTTTGCCAGCCAACTACAGCAACTGCGGCAGCTGCTGTCAAAATATATAACAAAGTTGTAATTGCAATCGAGAGTATTAATGCTCGAGGTATTGTTTTTGTTGGATTTTTAGTTTCTTCAGAAAGCCTTACTATATCTTCAAATCCTAAAAAAGCAAAAAATATAAGAGCTGTCGAACTAATTACGCCGTACCAGCCAATGTTTGGTAATTCAAAAAAATTTGTTGTAGGTATATATTTAAGTCCAATTAAGATTATTATGATAATGCCAGAAGTTTCGATCAAAGTTGCAATTATGTTTGCGATGCTAGATTCTTTAATTCCCCAGAAGTTCAAAAACGAAAGTAAAACAATTAGAGTAACAGCTACAGGGATTATAGGTGTATGAAATAGTGCAAAAAAGTAATCTGCAAATCCTATTGCCACTGTCGCAGCAGATATTACGCCTCCAACAACGATGAGCCAACCAACTAAAAAAGCAAGTCTTCGGCCGAAGGCTTTTTCTACGTATATATACTCTCCACCAGCTTTAGGAAACATAGAACTAAGTTCTGCGTAACTTAGACCTGTAAATGCAGCAATAAATGCACCGAGTGCAAAAGCCAGCCAAACCATACTGCCTGCTAGTCCTGCCGCTTTGCCTATCAGTACATAAATGCCAGCTCCCAAAATAACACCAATACCGTATAAAGTGGTCTCAAATAAACCAAGTGTTCTTTTTAATTTAGTGGCCATTATTTAAATAAGTTGAAGATATTTTAAAAAGTTATCTTCCTAAATTTCTTATCTTAAAAATTTGCAAAAAATCTCTTAGAAGTTTAGAAGCGCACTTGTAGCATAATTTGTGCTTGTATAGGTCATGCTTGAATGCAAAATTTATGAATCGCAGTTGCAAGAGTAGTTTAGTTTTCTCTACCTTTTCTAAACTTTTTCTATAAAATTTATTTTCTTATTTCTTTGCTGAAGGTATGAAGCCTTTCTTTTTAGCCCAAACACTAATTCCCAAATTTATTAACGTGATAATAAAGCCTATGAATGCTAAACCCATTTCATTTTTTAAAGCGCCGTAAAAAATTAAAGCCAAACCCAAAAATGCAAGCAATAACATGACCGTTGCTATTATTTTTTTATCCATTTAATCTCACCTCCTTAATCTTACCTCGCCCACTTTTGTGTTGCTAAATAGTTCCAAATAACTGCAAATATCCAACCAAGTATGCTACATATAATAAATGCCACAATTATTGAGCTAATTGCCGTCGTTATATCAAAACTAGCCAAACTTACTTCTGTTCTTACAAAATGCATTGTTTGCTTCAGCGCAAGCACTTTTTCGCCGTAACCAATACCAATAAGTGCAGCCCAAATTGCTTTTAAAACAGCAGCAAAACTGCCAACAGTCAGAGCAAAATGTTTTTCATTCAGTTTTGGTATTGCCATACAAAAAAATAAGAAAATTTATTCTTAAATGTAAGTTCCTACTTTTAAGTTATATCATCTAATCTTCAAACTCTTCGATTGTGATGAGTTCGAAAGGGCATGCATCTGCTGCATCTTTGTTGCAGTCAATTTTGTCTAAAATTTTTTTCTTTGGGCTTGCTTTGCCATCTTTATCAATAAACCAGTTGTTTGGACAAGCAGCAACACAAGCTCCGCACCCAACACAATCTTTGCGTTTATGTATTATTTTGTATTTCATTTGTGCTCCTCTTTTATGCGCTCTTTTTTATTTTATACTTTTTATTTTTATATTTTCTCTTTTTTCTTTTATGTTTTTTCTTTTATATATTTTTTGTATCATATTTTAATCCTGCTTTAATACAAACAGTTTAAATAACTTTTCTGAAAAGTATTTATTATGCCCGAGCATGCAAAGCGTGCAAGAGTATTGGATTGTGATGGTGTCGTTATTCAAAAATTAAATAAAACCCTTCTAGAACAATTTCTAATAGATTATTATAAAAAAACAAGCGGAATTAAAAAAATTGATTTAGGCCTGCGCGCATTTTTAATAAGATTTATTAATGCTTCTATGCAAGGAGTAATTAAAGTCTTTTTTAGCAGCGATTATTACATTACTGGAGAAACAAATCTCTTGCGAATTTGCGACTTATTTTTTATTCGAAAAGCAAAAATACCAGCAACTTCGATTAAGCAATTTGCTTCGAATTATGCAAATGTTATTAAACCGTCTACTCGCGAAGCTATAAATGCCTGCGAAGATGATATTTATATAGTAACTGCTGAACCAAAACAACTTGTTTGGGCAGTACTCGAGACAAACAATGTGAGTAAAAAAATAAAAGAAGTTTATGGCACAGCATTTGAAATTAAAGAAAATAAAATAGTTGGTTTTGAAAAGTTTCAACTCTATGCCGGCGTTCGCGGAAAAATGTTGGGTTTGGAAAAAATACTTTCAAAAAATTATGATGAAGTTTATGCGATAGGGGATTCTGTTGCAGATGTTGGTCTCTTTTCATCCTTTTCATCTAACAACATTATTCCATTTACTTTTTATGATTCTCCAAAACAAGTGCAAAACTTTGTCAAAGAAAATGGTGGGCAAATAGTTAACAGTTTGGAAGACTTTTTCAAATATTCATGAGATGAATTAAGATTTTAGTTTGTTGAATGGCCCGCAAAGTTCTTTTCTAATTTTTCTCATTTTAAAATATGGCCTGTTAAAGCGTCTATTCGAACTTTTCTTCTTTTTCTATTTTCGAATACCGCTTCCCAAACAGGATAGTAAAATATTTCAAAACGAGTTATTTCTGAAAGCGGCCACATTGCCTTAATAACTTGTCTAAGTGTGCGTTCTTCAATTACAGGCGAAATTTTAGTTAAGGTCGGACTTGGTTTGCTAAGTTCAAAATTTATTTTAGCCTCTTTTTTAATGTTTGGAAGTTTTAAATCGACAAGAGATGACCAAAGAACAAAATTTGCTTTTTTAATTTCAGTTATTGCTTTTTTCTCCCTTAAACTTTTTACTACATCTCTTGTTTTTTCTTCAGAAAATTCTACTTTTTTAGCTAATTGAGCAATAGTGGCAGGTTTTTTTAAAGCCAAAAGAACTTTTAACTCAGCTTCGTTAAAATTTATTGCAACACCAAAACCTCGAGAAGATTTTAATAGTGTTTTTAGTGGAATACTAACAAGATCGCCATTTTCACAATTTATAATGAACGAATATGTTTTGAGTTTTTTAATTAAGTACCCTTCTTTTATTTTAACCTCAACAAAAGCAAGTGGCAAACCAATTAATGTTAAATGTTCAAGCCTTTCACCAGCTTTCCAAAGAAAATCTTTTTTTCTTAGCTTTTCTGCAATCTTTTTTGCATCAACTTCATTGATTTTTGTACTTATCATTAAGCAAGAAATATTTTCTTTTCTAAATTCACTTTTAAACTCACTTTTAAATTCACCAAATTCTTTTACAAATTTCTTTTTAAGTTCATCAATTTTTTGACCAATTTTAACATTTTTAGAACTTTCAACATATTCGATATTCGGAGTTAGACCTTTATGTGGAGTTTCTCTCTCAGCAGATTTTATTTTTATTTTTTCTCCAAAGCCAAATCCTGTTACAAAAAATTCTCCGGGATTTAATTTTGGCAGCTCTTCAAGTTCTTTTCTTGAAGCAAAAAATAAATCAACAGCTCTTAAATCATTTTCAATACTTAACTTTCCAATTATTTGATTGCCACATTGGCTGAGAATATTTTTATTAACTAGGCTTGGCCTTTGTGTTGCAATTAAAAGACCTAAGCCTCTTTTTCTTCCACGCTTTGAAATTTCTTCAATTTCTTTTAAACAATCTTTTGATTGTGATGCAAATTTATCAGCTTCTTCTAATATTAAAAGATATGGTTTTCTCAGCTCTGTTGCAGCTGAAAATAGTGCAGAAGCTAAATCTCTAACAGCAGCTTTTGCATCTAAAATTTCTGAAACATCATAAATAACAGGAATGCTTTTATCTATGACAGCACGTACAAATTTTAAAAATTCGGTTTTGTTACCTAAAAGTTTTTGCATGTCTAAATCAATATCTAAATTGTTTTTGCCAAAATCAGCATTACCAATCCATAAAACATCAAATTTTTCTTTTAGAGAAAAATACTCTCCTTCGGTATCGACAATACAAAAGCCAAAGCCGCTTTTACAGAGTTGTTCGCATAAAAGACCTATTAACCAAGATTTGCCTGCTCCGGATTGCGCAATAATGCAAGTTCGCCCAGTTAAAAGTTCTTGCACTGGGATTAAAACAGGTGTTTGCTTCTTTTGATTTTGAAAGTCGCTAATTAAGTTGCCAATTAAAATCTTTATTTTATCCATTGTACTTTAAAAGCTGTAACTATGAAATTTATGGAAAGTTCACGTTTGCTGGTACTGAAAATTGTTGCACTGCTCCAATAATACCTAACACGAAATTTACTTTGAGTGTTTTTCCAGCAAGTTCTTCCTTGATGTCTTCTCCAGCCATTGTAGGCGTCCCAACCAACTGCTTTGTCTCTCCAGGCATGATGACGATGCGCTCGCACGACTGGCAAATCCACCCTATCACTCTTCCAGCGTCTGTAATCATACCTACGTCATGAAAGACTAGTGGCAAGTCTCCTGTATTTGTTACTGTTGTAGTTACGTTTTCCTCCCAAGATTGCCAAGTAGTTGGAGAAACTGTGGCATTGAGTGCCATCTTAAGGTCAAAGGTTTTCTCGAAAATTACTGTGCGATTTTCATACGGACCCGCTAACCAAACAGTAACATTGTAGAGTCCTTCAAGGGGATGTTTCTCATACCATTCTAACGGTAAGTTAACGTCAACAAACATCGTTCCTGGTATTTGGAGAAATGTGGTGAAGATGTTTGTATGATTTTCAGATTCAAAAAGTTTTCCTTCACTTCCATCCGGAAGTGTTACGTCTATTCTACCAAACCAATAGTCGTGAACGCCACTAATGCCACTAATGTTTATACGTTCCCTGAGATCTACTTCTCCGCTTATCTTCAATCTCATATAAAGTTCTCCATCTTCATACAAGAACTTGTCTATTTCAACATTAAAAACATATAGAGCTGGTTTAGGTGTGGTTGGTTTAGGTGTGGTGCTAGTACTAGGAGCTTGTTCTTTCACTTTAGGCCCTACTAGAAAATAAAATGTAATTGAACCAACTGCTATTAGTAAAACTGCTAACAAGACGAGTAAAATCATACTTATTGCTTTTCTACCCATTCAACAAATTTGCAGCTCGTTATTAAAAAGTTTTTGTATATATTTTTATCCATTAATGTAGCATGAAAAAATAAAAAATTAAAAATAAATATAAAAATTATAAAAATTAAATAACATAAAAAGACGTAATATGAAAAATATGTATTTTCCATTTCAGACAATTCGGCCCATACAAAAAGAATTAACTTTAGATATGCTTTATGCGATCAAAAACAAAAAACATTTAATTGCGCATGCGCCGACTGGGCTTGGAAAAACAGCAGCTTCATTGTCCGCAGCATTGACCGAAGGATTAGACAAAGGCTATTCAATATTTTTTCTTACACCAAAACACACACAACATGCAATAGCAATAGAAACTTTACAAAAGATAAAAGAAAAGCATAATTTAGATTTTGAAGCATGCGATTTGATTGGCAAGAGATGGATGTGTTCTCATACAGCAATAGATTCGCTTAACTCTAAAGAATTTCATAATTTTTGTAAGGCTCTTGTTGCAGAAGAGCAGTGTCCTTTTTATAACAATGTTTGGGGAAAAGGTAAAGAAAAGCTCCAACCAGCTGCAGAACTAACTCTTAAAAAATTTAAAAATAAAATTTTACATGCGGAAGAATTTGTAGATGAAGTTAAAGATGCTTTTTGTCCATACGAGCTTGCAGTGTTAAAAGGCAGAGCTGCAACAGTAATTATTGCAGATTACTATCATTTATTTCATCCATCAATACGGCTTACTCTTTTAAGTAAATTAAAAAAAGAACTTAAAAATTCAATAATAATTATTGATGAGGCACACAATTTGCCAATACGTATTCGCAACATTTTATCAGAAAGAATATCGCAAGCAAACATAAAGCGAGCTCTAAAAGAAGCCAAAGCTTTACATTTAGAAGATACTAGTTCAATTTTAAAGAGATTGGACGATGCGCTTGAAAATTTAGCTAAAAAATATCTAGGAAATTTAACAGAAGTGCGCATAAAAAAAGAATATTTTATTCAAGAATTTGAGTCTTTTGGAGGTATTAGCTTTGTTGATGCTGCTGATGAACTTCAAACAATTGGTGTAGAAATTAGACGAAAAGAAAAAAAGTCTTATATCGGTTCAATTGGTGATTTTTTGGATAATTGGTTAGCACAAACAGGTCCAGAGTTTGTGCAAATTCTAAAAAGAAAGTATTTCAAATCAAATTCTTATATTAGTATTTCAAATGTTTGCTTAAATCCTGCAATTGCTGCGAAAGAAGTTTTTGATTCGTGTGTTTCTGCAATATTAATGTCTGGCACGCTTGTACCCGGCGAACTCTATAGAGATTTGCTGAGCTTAGATCCTTTAAGAACAAATATCAAAGCATATCCAAGTCCATTTAAATCTGAAAATCGTCTTGTTTTAATTGAGCCGAGCACAACCACAAAATTCACAGAGCGCGAGCCTAAAGAATTTGAAAAAATTGCTAATCTTTGTGCAGAAATTATTTCTGCAGTACCTCACAACGTTGCAATATTTTTTCCATCTTATGCTTTTTTACAATCAATTTTGTCATTTTTAGAAAATAAAATAATTAAAAAAATATTTGTGGATAAGCAAGAATTTACAAAAGCTCAAAGAGCCGAAATTCTTGCAAATTTTAAAAGAGCGGCAGACTTTGGTGGCGGGGTGCTGTTTACTGTTTCTGGTGCTAGTTTTGCAGAAGGCGTTGATATGCCTGGAAAATATTTGGAAGCAGCAATAATTGTTGGCATACCATTAGCAACTCCTGATTTGGAGACACAAGCACTCATAGAATATTACGAAGAAAAATTCAAGCGTGGTTGGGATTATGGTTATATTTATCCTGCAATGACAAAAGCATTACAAGCTGCTGGTAGGTGTGTGCGGAGTTTAGAAGATCGAGGTGTTGTAGTCTTTTTAGATAAGAGATATTTGTGGAAAAATTACTTAAAGTGCATACCGCCAAATTGGAAGCCAAAAATAACTAAAATGCCTGCAACCCACATTAAAGCTTTTTTTCAAAACTTAAATAAATAATTTAAATAATTTCAAACTTAAATAATGAATAAAAAAGTAAAAACAAAATTAACTATTCTTTCGACAAAGTTATCTCTAGTGTCGAAATTCGTACTTGCTTGCCTTCTTTGTTGGTGAATTCCTCAGATCCAATTTTTATGTCTTTTACTTTCAAATCTTTCAAAAATCTGTTTCGCGTCACTTCAACAACGTCTACAGCACGACTAATAAACTTTCCTCTAGACTTTATAGTCACTGCATTTGCATTTTTTGTTTGGAATTGCATCAACACTGCAGTTACATAGTTCATCACTGGTTTTCCACCAACAAAAATCACTTGTTCTTCAGTCATTCTTCACCTCCCCGTCTTCTGTCGAAGACTGTGATTCAGTCATTTTTGCCATTTTAGCAATTTTTGCTTTTTTCATTTCTTTTGTTATGTAGCCGGCAATTAAATTTCTTAGTTTTTTTGTTGGAAATTCTGCAATTTCATTAAGCACTTTTTTATTGCTTTCGAAATTAGAGCTAAATTTATTTTGGTGTAGTGTTAATAGTTCCTGTGCTTGTCTTTTTACGAAGCCAGGTCTTATGCGACCCATATTCGAAATCTTAGATATGTGGTTTTAAAGCTTTTCTTTTATATACAAAAGATTATTGCGTAACAAAATTTCAATGCTAGCGCGTTATTATTTCAATGACATCTAAATTTGATAAAGGAGCATCTTTTCCTATTTTTTGTTTAGTTTTAACATTTATTGCAGCAACAAAATTTTTTGCTAAATCTGTATGAATTTTAGCCGCAAAATCTAGAGCCGTAGAATTCGGTGGCAAAAGAAACGCGTCCGGTAATATTCTTCCTTCAGAGTCTGCAAGTTTATGTACGCCGCCTGGAAAAACAACAATATATTTTAAAAAGTCGAAAACTGCAGTGTTTAAGCATTGTTGTATGCCTGTTGAACCCCATACTTTTAAGATTTTTTCCTTTATAAGCTCGAGCGCATCTTTTTGTTCTTTTGTCAAATTTTTTGATTTTATAGTAAAATCTGCGTCGCCTGGAATATAATCTATTAAATCTTTACGTGCAGCTTCTCGTAACGCAAGCTCTGCTTCTGCAGAGCAAGGCATAACAAGGTAATTTGGAAATTCTTTTTTTAGCTTTTCAAAATTTTCTTTTGCATTTGGTAAATCTATTTTATTTGCAGCTATAATAATTGGCTTAGATAACTGTCTTAGTACAGAAGCAAATTTAGCAACATCTTCGTCAGTCCAAGAAGCTAACGCTTTGTTTTCTAAATTTGTAGACTTTAATGCTTTTTTAACTTGTTCAAGTGTTATTTTAAAACCATAAAATTGCTTAGCAAGAGCTTTATCAATCTCTTTTTGCTGTTGCGCTTGTCTTACAAATTTAGACCAGTTTTCCTTTAATAAGCCAAAGAACCATTTTTCAATTTCAGTTTCAACGAATTTTATATCTTGACAAGGATCGTATTCGCCAAAGCCCACAATTTTTCCTTCAGCATTTGTTGAGCCGGAAGAATCTACAATATGAATAAGCACATCTGCTTGTATTAAATCTGCTAAAAATTTATTTCCAAGACCCTTTCCCAAATGTGCACCTGGTACGAGACCAGCAACATCAATCAATTTTACAGGCACAAAACGTTGACCTGCTATGCAAAATCCTTGTCTTGGATTACATTTGACATTAAAAAAAGTTTCAGGACAAGAAACTCTAACATATCCAATACCTTCATTTGGCTTAATTGTGGTGAATGGTATTGGAGC
Organism: Candidatus Nanoarchaeia archaeon; assembly: GCA_049969975.1. Lineage (GTDB taxonomy): Archaea > Nanobdellota > Nanobdellia > UBA10117 > UBA10117 > JAWAPU01. Next base: position 1,495 of record JBMFNW010000011.1, on the reverse strand, counting down.
AATTTCTACTTCTGCAAGTGTTGCTGCTTTGAAAAAAGTACTTTTTCCAACATTTGGTTTTCCAACAATACCAATTAACATTTTCTCAAAGTGAAATTATGAATTTAAAAACTTTATAAAAAACCAAAGATTTTAAATTTTAAAAATTTGTTTTAAAACAATGGTCAGTATTGGTAAAGTTAGTATTGGTAAAGATGAATTGTTTATGTTGCTGGGCTTTCTAATAGTTTTGGCCACTGGCTTAAGTATTCTTTATATGTTTGGTAGTTTTGGCTCCACAAACATAACTGGTGCAAGTATTGTTCTTGGTAATGTGCTGTGCAAAGAAACTAATGAAGGAATTCTTTGCAACGGCATTTTATACCCTTTTCCATCTGATGCAGGCTGTCCAAAAGGCTTTGCACAATATTGTACAAACGCTTGTTTGTTAGAGAACGAAATTTATAATAAAAATTATCCCTGTAAGAGTTCTTGTAAATTTGTATGTTTGCCAAAACGAACTTGATTACGAACTTGATTATTACTTCGATAGCATTTTTTTCCTGTGAAAGAGGTTTTGGTAAAATTTATTAAATTTAAATGAAATTTAAATTAGGGGTGCTATGGGAGAGGAAAAGAAAAAGAAAATTGAAAAAATTTCAAAAATTAAAAAAAGAGAGTACAAAACACAAAGTAAAAAACAAAAAGATTCATTAATTTGTCCTTCATGCGGATCTTCCAAATTTGCTGTAGACAATGCCAGTAACGAGCGCTTTTGTGCAAAATGTGGTTTAGTGATGGAATGAAAGAATGAATAAAGATCGATATACAAATTTTTCTTCGCTGTAGAGCGAATAACAAAGTTTTGTATAGAATTTTGTGCGAGAAATCAAACATTAATTAAAATCGATTTGTGATTTTATGAAGCCTACCGCCTAAAATTTTATTTTTCTAATTTCTCACTCGGAACAGTTAGATTCAGAGTGGATGTTGGTAGTTCTGATAGCTCAAAAGCTACTCCTTTACACATCAAGCACCCCTCAATATAAGGACAGTTATTTTTATAATTTAGTAGACAATTCGCAGGAGCAGAAACCCAAGTTTGTTGAAGCTCCTTTATTTGTTGAAGCCCCTCTTGCACAAATAGCTTAAGAGATGTTAAATAACTTGCCCAAAAAGTTTCTACAACTAAGAAAGGCTTAACACAACTTTTCGGTCTATAATAAACATATTCATCATTTTGTGTTGCTTTTGCAATATTAATCATATCTTGATCTGAAATATTGTATAAGATGTTATTTTTAGCAAGCGTTTTTAATTCTAAATACATTGCACGGTGCCAATTAAACTCTTTGGGCTCTACAACATAATTGGTTACATTATGCGAGTCATAAGATATAATTTTCAAATTTTTATATTTTGATAAAAAGTTTTCAATGTCGGATTTCGCTTCATTTTCATCAGCATAAAGTGGTGCTTCGGTATAGAAACTTAGAGTTGTAAAGCCATTATTTTT
>JBMFNW010000010.1:0-20673 GCA_049969975.1 Candidatus Nanoarchaeia archaeon | reverse complement strand
GTGTAAGGCCTTTGTTCAAGTAATTTTAGGATTAATTAAAATTTATAAATTAGAAAAAAATGCAAAGATTGGAGGAATAGGGTTTTAAATTATTTTTTATAAACGTTAAATTTTCTTGCTTATTTGCTCCCTTCAATTTTGAGGGGGCGTTTGGATGGTTATTTGGGATTGCTAAAAATTTTAAAAAAGAAAAAGAAGATTTTTAAAAGGGTTAATTTCAAAGAAATTGAAAAATTTTTAGTTCCAAAATAGTACGTTAAAATTCCAAAAGAAATAGAAAAATGAGTAAACCTAAACTTTTTAAATAAAGAATTTTGTGATTATATAACATTTAAACACATTAAAAAAGGAGGGAGCGGTCATAGCTGTTTAAAAGTTTAACAATGGTTTGGAATTTGGATTGGAATTTAATTTCGATTGTAAGTTTTTATGTAATTATATTTACGCTTATTTTTATTTTTAGATCTAAATTAGAAATACAAAGTAAAATTTTATTTCTTTTTAAGACAAAAAGATTTAATCGCCTTTTAGAAAGGGTGGCTGCTCTTAATCCAAAAATTTGGCGCGCACTAGGCTTGTTTGGTATTTTTGTTGGCTTTGTAGGAATGTTTTTAATTTTTGGCTATTTGGGCTATGCTCTTGTTAAAACTTTCTTAGAGCCAAGTCTTCCCCCAACCGTTTCTTTAGTGTTGCCAGGAATTAGAGTGCCAGGTTCATCAGTTTTCATACCTTTTTGGTATGGTATAATTGCTCTTTTTGTAGTAATAGTAGTGCATGAAGGAATGCACGGCATTATTTCAGAAGCATTTAAAATTAAAGTTAAATCTTCTGGTTTTGGTTTACTTGCTGTTTTGCCAATTGCTTTTGTTGAGCCAGATGAAAGCAAACTTTCTAAAAGTTCCACGAGAGCGCAATTGTCTATTTTTTCAGCGGGTGCTTTAGGTAATGTGCTTGCAGCAGGATTTTTTTTGTTGTTTGCATTTGGTCTAGCACCAATTGTAAATTCAACAATTGAACCCCAAGGTCTTTACATAGATTCTGTAACAACAGGCCTGCCCGCTGCAGAAGCAGGTTTAAAACCTGGAATGATTATTACTGAATTAAATGATGAAAATGTTACTAAAGCTGAAAATTTTGTTGCAAAAATGGCTGCTGTTAAGCCAGGCGATATAATAAAAGTGCGCGCAAACAATCAAACATACCAAATAAAAACTATTGAAAACCCAACAAACAAAAGCAAAGCGTATATTGGAATTTATTTTAAGCAAAATGTAGGATTAAAGTCTGCAGTAGCAAAATTCGGTTTGCTTGCATGGCTGCCGTGGCATCTCTTAAATTTATTTTATTGGATATTTACTTTAAATTTAGGAATTGGCATTATTAACCTTTTACCACTTGGACCTATTGATGGTGGTAGAATGGCAAATTTAGTAATTGCACGTGCGGTCGCTAATAAAAATAAAGCAAAAATGTTAAGTACTTTTATTACTACACTTTCACTTATTTTACTAATAGGAAACATAGTAGGGCCTTTGCTGAGGTAAAAATGGTAATAAAAGTTGAAACTATGCTTCGAGAAATCGGCATAACTTTAGAGCCAGAAATGTTGCAAATTTTGGATTTGCTGCAGAAAAAGAAAAAAGTATCTGAAGAAGAAATAGCTAAAAAAATGAATATGCGCGTAAATGATGTTAGAAAACTAATTTATAGGCTTTATGAAAAAGGCCTTGCAGTTTATGAAAAGAAGCCTGCACCAAGGAAAAAATGGTGGTACTTATATTATTGGTTTTTGAACAAAGATAAAGTTGCAGAGTTGTTTTTAGAATATAAAAAAAAGCAACTCGAAAAAAAGAAAAAAGAACTTTCAAAAGAAGAAAGTTTTTCATTTGTTTGCATGAAATGCCAAACAAAATATACGCAGACAGAAGCTTTAGATATAGAATTTACTTGTCCAACTTGTAATGAGATTTTAGTTGAGCTCGGAGAATCTCCAGAAATTAAAAAATTGCGTCAAGATATTGCGCGTTTAGAAAAAGAAATTTCGAATTTAGAAAAAAAGTTAGCACAAAAAGAGCCTAAAAAAGAACCTAAAAAAAGAGTTTAAAGAAGAATTTTTTTCAGAAATAAAGCCGAAATAAAGCATTTAGTATAAAAAGTAATAGCCCCGCTCGGATTCGAACCGAGGTCCTCGGGTCCAAAGCCCGATATCCTTGACCGCTGGACGACGGGGCTAAAAAGAAAGTTTCTACAATTCTTTATAAAATTTTCCAAAATTTTATTTTCCAAACGATTTTTCGAGTAAATATTAAATTATTCTTTCAAATCTTTGACCATGTATGGTTTTTCAAATTTGTAGCCTTGTTTGGCATAATATTGCCTAACTCCGACGCCCGAAATTACATAAAGTTTATTGTAGCCTTTTCGTTTCGCAAGCTCTTCAGCAGTTTGTAAAAGTTTCTTACCTAAGCCTTTGTGCTGAATGGCCACTTTAGTTAAATTACTTTTATTTGCAGCTATTTGCTCTCGGTTTATTTGCTCTTGGTTTATTGGAACAGCTTCGCCATAAACATGTAGCTCACGAACAAATGCTTTATCACACAATCTCAGTCTTAGAAAGCCCAGCAATATGTCTTGTTCAGCATCTTCAAAACTTATGAAATATTCTTTACCCCCAGAAGCTACATATTCAAAAACTTTCAATTCTGGTTTTTGCGGCAATTTGCCCTCGAATTTGAATCTTTGTCCAATTTCTCTACACCTTATACAACGACATTTTTTACCCTCTTTTTTCAACCTTTCGCGAATTATATCTCGTAAATTCGTAAACTTATAGCCTGCTAAAATTTTAGTTGTTGGAATATCTCGCATAATTCTTTTGATTCGACAGTAAATTGGAATGTATTTTGATTTAGCTTCTGTTAATACATCTATTATGTAAGAATCGTCAATTTCTTTGTATTTTTTAGTTTTCCAAAGCTCGTAAAGTTCTGTATTTTCTATAACTGCTGTTGGATAAATTTTTAAACCATCAGGTCTTAAATCCGAATCTTCAAACAAAATTCTAAACATCTCAACATCTCTTTCTTTTGAGCTCTTTGGCAAACCCAACATTACATGCAAATCAACTTTTAATCCAAAATTTTTAAGACGTTTAATAGCTTCCTTGACTGTTTTAACATCATGCCCTCTTTTAACAAATTCTAAAACATCATCATAAACAGATTGTAGCCCAAGTTCTACTCTTGTTGCGCCAAAGTTTAGCATTTCTTTTATTTCTTCTTCTGAACAAAAATCAGGCCTGGTTTCAAAAGTAAGTCCAACAACTTTATTCATTGCAGTTTCATTTGCGCTTTGAGCTTCTTCTAAAGAATTAGATTCAAATCCATTAAAAGCATCAAACATTTTTTTGATGTAGTTTTGTTTATATTCTTTAGGAAGAGCGCCCCAAGTTCCACCTTGTATAATAACTTCACATTTTTCAGTCGAATGACCTATTGCTTGTAATTGTTTCAATCTAGCTTTAATTATTTTGCTAGGGTCCCAATCGCAAAGCGCAGCACGCATTGTTGAGGGTTCTGCACCAGTATAAGATTTAGGCACATTGGGAAAAGAGGGGCAATAAATGCATTTGCCAGGACAAGGCATAGGAGCAGTCATTAGTGCAATGGTTACTATTCCAGATAAACTTCGTGTTGGTTTTGTCTTTAAAATCGTGCGAAGGCGTGCCCTCTCTTCAGAATCTAAGCTATTTAAAAGTTCTGAATTAAGTGGTATTTTACATTTATATTTTGATGCAAATTGAAGCTTTAATTTTTCAATATCTTCTGAATTGTACATACTTTCTGATGCAATTTTTAAAATACGTCTAGCTAAAGCTTTGAGTGCTGTTTTTTGTAGACTCTGCGAGCCGGATTTCAAATTTTGCATTTTAGTTTTTATTTTTAATTTTTAAATCTTAACATTTTAAAATGTTATGTCTAAAATAAAGTCTAAAATAAAAATAAGTTTAAAAGATCTAATAAAAAGAAGCAAAAGTATTTAAAAATCAATTTTCTTAACTAACCATGGCCACTAAAGAGCAAAGAAAAAAACCATACGTGATTATTTTACTTATATTTTTACTAGGTGCAATTTTGGCGTTTGCTTTTATGGCTATGGAATTTAAAGATTTTAACTTTAGGCCGAAAATAGCAGTTATCCCAATTTATGGCGAAATTGGAGCGAGCGATTCTGCAAATCCTACTGAAATTATAAAATTCCTGGACAAAGCAGAGAAAGATTCTTCTGTGAAAGCTATCATTTTAGATATCAATTCACCAGGTGGAACTGTAGTAGCTTCTAAACAAATTGCTGATGCGGTTAAATCTGTTAAAAAGCCAACTGTGGCTCTTATTCGGGATGTTGGTGCAAGTGGAGCTTTTTGGATTGCAACAGCTGCAAAAAAAATCGTTGCAGATCCAATGTCAATTACTGGAAGCATAGGTGTTAGTGCTTCCTATCTCTCTTTTGAGAAATTGATGGAAAAATATGGTATAACATATAACAGGCTTGTGACTGGGGAGTATAAAGATATCGGCTCACCTTATAAAGAGCTTAGCCCAAAAGAAAAAGAAATGCTGCAGCAAAAAATAAATTTTGTAAAAGAGCAATTTGTTAGTGAAATTGCTCAAAATCGAAATTTGTCACGAGATTTTGTAGAAAACTTATCAAATGGCAATATTTGGCTTGGCATAGAGGCAAAAAAATATGGTTTAGTAGATGTGCTCGGTGGAGAAAATGAAGCGAAAAAAATTGCAGAAGCCTTGGCAAACATAACTAATGCTAGTTTAATTAGATACGAGCATGAAAAATCACTGACAGAACTTTTAACTGGAAGTGAAAGTTCTTTTGCATATTGGTTTGGTAAAGGTTTTGGTTCTGAATTTTTAAAAATACAACAATCTTTGAATATTAAAAGTTAAAAGCTGAATTAAAAGCTAGAATTAAAACTAGAATTAAAATGTATTGTTTCAAACATAAATTGCGAGAGACCAAGTTACAAATCCAACAATTATTGGAACTGAAAAATTATCATCTAAGTATGGAATAGTTTCTGTAAATGCGCCAATTACAGAAATAAGTGGCGCTAACAAAAAAGGATTAATAAATGCGTATTTTGGAAAAAGCCACAGATAGGCCAAAATTGCCAAAGTGCAAGCTGAAAAAAAAGCAACTGTGCCTTCAAGACTTTTTTTCCTATTAAATATTATTTTTATTTTGCCAAACTTTTTTCCAATTAAGGAAGCTGCGCTATCTCCAAAAGCAACAGCCAAACCACCAAAAATTGCGAAAGGAGACCCAAATAAAATTAAAATTATTAATAAAGATAAAATTGCTTTAATGCTTGCTTGAAAAGGTTCTTTTTCATTAGCTCTGGCAAAAGAGTATAAAATGGTTAAAATTTTTTTATCAAGTCTTTTTGCTTTTCTTTCAGCAACTTCATCTGGCAAGCCGATACTTTTTAGTGCACCTTCATATGTTTGAATGCGAAGTTCTTTTCTTGAAAAGTACCAATTGCCAAAAATCGAAAAAACAAGCAGCAAAGCAAGAATTTTCATTGCTACACTTTCATTTAAGAGGATTAGCGCCAGAATTGCTAGTAAGCCAGTAATATGCGCAGCTTTTCTATGAATTTCATGCCGTATTTTATTTGCTACACTTTTTAATTTTATTTTATTTGTTACACTTTTCAATTTTATCATTTCTTTTATCTCTGTTTTATTTTAAATCAATTCTTTTGAATTTAATCAAATAAAAAGAAATAAGAATTTTATGGAAAAAATTTTATGGGCGTTTTAGTTCACCATTAATTTTTGTTTTCCAAAAATGCTCGAACATTTCTTGAAGCGACGAAGCGAAAAAAGGACTCTTTGCCCATAAACCCATATCATACATTGCATGTATTTTTTCATCGTCATCGAACATAAACAATAGATGCTCACCGTCGATTATAACAAAACGTGCTTTAATATCTTTTAATGGTTTTATTTCAGCAACGCCTTCTAGCTTTTTGACAGCTTCTTTATTTTTTTCAGTTATTGGTGCAGCTATTTTTATTTTAACTCCTTTCATTTTTGCTTTTTCTAAAAGAGGTTTAAGCACTCGTACTTTTCTGTTTAGGCCTTCTTCAGTCGTAACTATAGAAATTTGATTTTTAGCCTCTTTAATTAGTGATATTAAATGGTCATAAAGGTTATGCCTTCCTTTAATGGTTGCGCAGAAATCTGTTGGCTGCAGCGGCTCAGTTCCTTGTTTATATAGCGCAACAAGCTCTTTTATCAAATCCGAATCTTTTAATGAATTTAATTTTTTAATTTTCTCTTCAGTTGTTTCTGCCAAGTGTCTCGTAACTTTCTCACAAATTTCATTCGGCGGAATTGCCAAGTATCTTATGGGTTTTTCTGGTTTAACTAAAATAAAACCTTTTCTCTCGAGAGATTCGAGCACATCGTATGTCCGGCTTCGCGGTACATCTGCAATGTCCGACAGCTCGCCTGCAGTTGAAACCCCTCTGCTTAAAAGCGCAGTCCACAGCTTTGCTTCGTACAAATTCAGTCCAAAAGCACGTCTTAATTTATTTAGCAATTCTTCATTTACAATCATATGGCCATCCTCCTTATTTACTATTTGATACTTTACTACTTTATATATGTTACGCTTTTTTACTTCTAAAACATAACAAAGTATGCTTCATTCCTAAAAAGTTTTGAATTTGTAGACGATATAACAACTGCGACTGCTGCGACTGCGAGGCCTGCACTGCAAAAAGTATCACTTGATGTAATGTAGTAGGTTTGGTAGGGAACTGTACTGCTGTTTGTCAGTTGCACACGACAAAGTTATAACTGCAAAGATTATAACTACTTAGAGCAAACCCTAAAAATTTATATAGGGCAAATGCGTCTTTTCGCAATGGCTAAATTTGAACCTGTTAAAACCCTTAAAGATGCAGTGGATTTTTACTTTAAAAATCCAGCAATCTCTGTGCCGTTTTTAATTCTATTCTTCGTTTGGATATTTGGCATGTGGCTATTTAGCACGCTTTTTGGAAAGTTTATTTTTAGCTTAACACAATTTTCTTTACTTTCTGCTCTAACATTCCCATTTAAATCGACTCAATTCTTGGTTTTGCTTTTCTTTTGGTTTTTTATTTACGTGATTATAGAATCAATCGCTATTGCAGCTACAATTTTAAAAACACAAAAGCCTAATTTAAGTTTACTGGAAGCACTTAAGCAAGGATTTTATAAAATGCCACTTTTAATTTTAGTAAGCATAATTTATGGATTGATAGTTGCGGCCGGACTTATACTTTTTATAGTTCCAGGCATTTATTTAGGTATTAGATTATTACTTTGCTATCCAGCAGTAGTATTGGGAAAAGGTCTCGGACTAAACGAATCCTGGAAACTAACAAAAGGATACTTTTGGGAACTCTTCGTATTGGCTTTTATTTTATTTGTTTTTGGTTTGGTTGCATTGCTGCCTTTAATAGGCCGTTTGATTAGCCTTCTTTTTATCAAACCTATTGGAACTGTTGCATGGGCCCTCGCTTATTTACGGCTTAAAAAGTAAAACAGGTTGAATCGATTAAGATTGAATTGGTTGGCTTTTATTCCTAATGGCTTTTGCTATATCGCCGTTCTTTCCTTCGAAAGCTTTAAAAGTTTTTACTCCATAATGAAGAAATGGCAGAGCAAAAAGAAAACGAATTTAAGAAAACAGCAGAGCCATCAAAAGCTCTTTCTGACTATCTTAAAGAAATATATCTTGAAGGATCCACAACTCTAAATACAACTCTAAACTGTGTTAGCGAGCAGGAAGCAAAAGGAAGTGGGTTGAGTAACATATTAAGAAAAATATCGAAAGAAATGCAGGATGTCAACTCTCTTTTAGAAGCATATTTAGCTCAATATGGGAACAGTGATAACGTTAAGAATGGCAAGACATATAATCACACATAATAAAGTATAGAGGTATTTAGTTTATTGGCATTTCTAAAAGACTCAAAAGGAAATTGCTGGTTTTGTTTTGTTGCTTTCGTTTGTTAGGCTGCCAGCTGTAATTTGTCTTTTTGTATCAATCCCATTTCTTGCATTTTTTGAAAGAAATCTCTCGTAACCAAAATATAATTTGGTTTAACTTCTGTTTTGTTAAATACGAATTGTGCAATTTCACTTACATCTTGCTCTTTGAGTATGTCTGAAATAATAAATAATTTCTTATCTTTGTCTTGGTATGCTGTGTATGCTCCACCATATCTTTCCTTAAGTGTTTTTTTGAAAAGTTCTAATGGATCTGATGGTGTACCGAATATTAAATTATGAACTTCATGATATATTGGCGCTTCTTTATTTACACTGTAGAATACAAATTTTTCAAATTCTTTCTTTTGTACAAGCCCAAGCCCTACAAGCTTTTGAACGATTCGAAAAGTTGTTGCTAAAGGAACTCCTGTTTCTTTTGCAAGATCTCGAATATAAAAATTGCTTGATTTGAGTAAAAGAACTCTGAGAATATCGACTGTTTTTTTATCAAACAAATTTGCAAGCAAAGCAGTTTTCTCTTCCATTCTAATAAGGGGGCCCTCAGCAAAGTTCATTTGCTGAGGCTGGCCAGGGTTTTAAAACCCCTGTTTAAGTTTAATGCAATACTTAAATATAAATGTTTCGTTTTTTGTAACAACGTATCATTTTATGAAACTTGTTTCTGAAACTTTGTTTCAAAAATAAAACTTATTTTCAAATATATTGAAAATATTTATAAAAACAGCTTCCATAGGAAATGAAGGGGTGGTGTTTCACAATTGAAATGGCTTTTTCTCTAAAAGTCTTTGAATTTTCGAGTTTTTGGTAGTGAATTTAGCTCAAAAAGAAAGATTTTTAAAAGAATTTTTGGTTTTCATTTTGGGTTCACATTATTAGAGGACCCAGGAGGCGAGCGATGGCAAAGAAAAAGAAGGAGCAACAACCAACAGAACAGCAACAGCCACCACTATAATTTTTAATTTTTAATTTTCTGTTTTTTAATTTTTTGTTTTATTTGTTAAATTGTGTTGGTAAGAAGTCAAATATTCTACTTTAGCGTACTTAGCTTACATACCCGACTTTATCCAAATCTATCTTATCAATGTTTTCAATTTGATTTTGAATTTTATTTTTCATTTGTGTTTGTTTTTGTTCTTCTATCTCTTTAACCATTCTGTTTAATGCGCGTTTAAGCCAAGATCTCTTTTCTATGAAGTTTTTATCTACAATTGTAAAACCTTTTTCATGGCACCAAAATAATGGTGTGTTGTGCGTAACTAGCCAACTTCCGATTTCTTCATATTTCATTTGTACTGCAGCTTGTTTAATAACATCTACTAAATTTACTTGAATAATTTGTGGTTCACTTTCTTTCTTTTTAAATAACATGTTTTATATTTAGACTTCCTTTCTTTATAAAACTTTGTATTAATCACTAATCGCTTTTTGGCTTTCATAAATTTGCCATATCGGATTTATTTATTCAAAAGGTAAAAAGATATTTTTTAGATTTTTTAGATATCTTTCAACAATTTTCTTATTTTCTTTTAGTTTTTCTTCGTTTTCTCCTTCTATAAAAATTCTTATTATTGGTTCTGTGTTTGATGCCCTTATCAAAAACCAATTTTTTTCATCCAAGATTACTTTTACCCCATCTATTGTTATTACTTCATAGTCTTTTGCCAATTCTTCTTTTATTTTTTCAACAATGTCAAATTTTTCTTCATCTTTTACTTTAAGCTTATAGGATTGAGAAATTCCTACAAAATACTCCTTTATCAGCTCACTTACATTTTTTCTTTCTCTTTTTAATATTTGCATAAATTTAAAGAAAGTTAGAAAAGCATCTTCCAAAAAATTTGTTTCTTTGAAATAAAAGTGTGAAGAAATCTCACCACCCAAATCTGCATCTCTTTTTTTCATTTCGTTCATCATATCCCTTCCAACTTTGCTTTCAAAACATTCAATCTTCATTTTCTTAAGTTCTTCCTTAAAAATAATTGGAAAAGAAACTTCAAACACAACCTTTTTCGGTTTTAAAAATTTTGAAAAGAGAAATAAGATTTGATCCCCTCTTAATACATTACCTTTTTCGTCTAGAAAAACGATTCTATCTGCATCGCCATCAAATGCAGCCCCAAAGCTACATTTTTCTCTTTTTACAACTTCTTGAAGGTATGTAAGGTTTTCTTTTGTTGGTTCTGGAGGGTGGGAAGGAAAATTTCCATCCATTTCTTTATTTAACTCTATAGCATTTATTTCTTTAATTAGTTCAGAAAAAATAATACTTCCACACCCGTTTGAGTAATCTATAGCAACTTTTTCTTCAAACTTTTCTAAAAACTTTTCTAAAAATTTTCTATGCTGCTCTATAAGGCTTTTAGCATCTATGTACTCTCCTTTCTTTCTCTTTTTTTCTTCTTGCTTTATTTTTTTAAAAATTTTTTCTATTTTTTCTAGTCCAAAGTCAAATCCGACTGTATTTCCTACAGAATCGTAAACTTTTATACCGTTATATTCTTTTGGATTATGCGAAGCAGTGATTTGTAATCCAAAATCAAATTTATTTTTTGAGATTAAAAAGTTGAAGGTTGAAGTTGACACCATTCCCAAATCATAAACATCTAATCCTTTATCCAATAACCCTTCTATTACTGCTTTTTTAATAAGAGGCGTAGATAATCTGCAATCACCACCAACAAGTACTTTTTCTCCAGCGAAGTATTTTCCGCATGCCTGAGCAATCCTATAGGCTATTTTCTCATTTATTTCACTAGGATAAATCCCTCTTATATCATAAGCTTTGAAAATACTCATATCACTTCAAATCCATTCTAAATTCAAAACCATATTTTTTAAAACCAAGCCTTTCATAAAACTTATGAACATTTTCTCTTTCAAACCTACTCGTTGCAATTATTTTATAACATCCCATGCTTTTTGCTCTTTCCAATGCTTTTTTAACTAAGTTTGTGCCGATTTTTTCTCCTCTATAATTTTCTTCCACGAAAACGTCTTCTAATAGAACATAAGGTTTTTCGTGTAAATCATTTTTAATAAAGTATAAAAAACATCTACCTATTTCTTTTCCATCTTTTTCTACAAAAATTTTAATACCATTAGTTTTTATTTCATTTTCTTTAAACTTTGTTTCTTTAAGCTCTATCATTTTACAGTAATTTGCTGCTCAACTTTATTTTTTTATAAATTTCTAAAAGCTTTTCTGTTGTCTTTTCTATCGAATATTCTGAAGCAGTTTTTAAAGCTCCTTCTCCGTACTCTTCTTTTTTCTCTAATGCCATTAAAATTTTTTCACTTAGTTCTTTTGCATTCTTATTAAAAAGAATTCCATTTTTTTCATTCACTATTTCTCTTAAAGCCATAGAGTTTAAAGCCAAAACTCCTTTACCAGCAGCCATTGCTTCTATAGCAACCAAACCTTGAGTTTCAAAAGATGAAGGTATGCAAAAAACATCGCATGCAGAATAAAAATCTGCTACTTCACTTTCTTTTACAAAGCCAGCGAATATTGCGTTTACGTTTAACTTTTTTGCGAGTGCTTTTAGCTTTTCCTCTTCAGGACCAGTACCACAAATCATTAGTTTTATTTTTTTATTCTTCAAAAATGAAAAAGCTTTTACAAGCAAATTTATGTTTTTTTCTTTTGCAATCCTCCCCAAATATAGTACAATTTCTTCATTTTCCTTTATTCCATACCTCTTTCTTATCTTTTTTCCATTTCCTTTTGAAAATTTTTTTAAATCAATACCATTTGGAACTACAACAACTTTTCTTACACCAATTCTTTTTAATTTTTCTTTTATAAAATTGCTTGGTACGATTGCTACGCTTGAAGAGTTTAGAAAAAATTTTGTATAAAGCCAAGTACTCTTTAACATTTGTTTTTTTAATTTATTTACAAATGGAATATAGTGCAAAGCTTTTGGAAAATATGTGTGAAAAGTTGAAGCACAAGGTATTTTAAAAAGTTTACTTGTTTGTAGACCACAAAGACTTAAAAGGGCAAGGCCGTGGCAATGTACTATATCTGGCTTTATTTTTTTTATTTTAAGAAGGGGCGGTAGTGGAAGCAAAGGAATGGTGTAATTTGGATATGGTTTAAAAGGAATGCCAGGATAGTAAAAGACTCTTTTTTCTTTTTTTACATTTTTTCCAATTTGTTTTGGCGCAAAAATATAAACTTCATTTCCAAGCTCTTCTAAACCTTTTCTAAAATTTATTATTGCTCTAGTAACTCCATCAAAAGTTGGTAAGTAGGAATCTGTAAAGAAAGCAATTTTCATATTATTTTACCGTTACAACTTTTGCAAGGTTCTTTGGCTTATCTGGGTTAAATCCTTTTCTTTTTGCCAAAATATAGGCTAAAAGTTGCATAGGTATTATTTGGTAAACTAAAGAAGTTTCATCATTGTTGGGTACTTTTATCCATAAATCGAAAACTTTTTCATTTGTAGGAGAAATACCTATTATAAAACCACCTCTTGCTTTCATTTCTTCGGCATTTGATAAAACCTTTTTTTCTTTATCCATAAAAACAATACAAGGTGTGTTATTTTCTATTAAAGCCAAAGTTCCATGTTTTAATTCTCCACCAGGAAAGGCTTCTGCATGAATGTAAGAAATTTCTTTTAATTTTAATGCTCCTTCTAGAGCAGTTATATAGTGCAAATCTTTTCCTATTAAAAATAAATGGTGTTTGTTTTTTAAATACTCCGCAACTTTTTCTGTGAATTTTCTTCTACTTCTTGAGACCAAATCTAAAATATTTGCTTTTACATGTTCAACATTTATTTTCTTCTTTTTTATAATTGAATAAATTTTTAAAGCAATTGCAAGCTGAGCAATGTATGTTTTTGTTGCGGCAACTCCGATTTCAAATCCAGCAGCCATCAAAATATAATCATCGCTTTCTCTCATTAGACTAGAGCCGTAAACGTTTATTATAGAAAATATTTTTGCTTTTTTCTTTTTTGCTTCTCTTACAGCTTCCAAAACATCTGCAGTTTCTCCTGATTGAGAAATCGCTACTACTAAAGAATCTTTGTCTATTAGATCTTTGTAATACTCAAACTCGCTTGCGACTATTGGAAACGAATAAATTGAAGCTTTAAGCAACAATTTATGAAATGCAAGCGAAGCATGGTATGAGCTACCTGCTGCAACAAAGAATATTTTCTTATAAGATAATAAATCTTTGACAAGTTTTCCAACATTTTGATTAAATGCGCCTTCAAAAACATCAGCGTCTTCAAGAATTTCTTTGATCATAAAATGATGGGCTGTTTTCTTCTTTTCTTTATACTTTATGTCGATAGTTTCTATTGGTCTTTTTACTTTTCCAAGTTTTAAGTTTTCTATTTTAAACTCCCCTTTTTTTAATTCAAAGAAGTCATAGTTTTGCAAGAAAATAAATTTTTTAGTGAATTGTAACAAAGCATAAATGTCGCTTGCAGCAAAACATTCTTTTTTTCCAACACCTATAACTAATGGAGAGTCTTTTCTTACTCCTACAATTTTTTCTTCACCAGCTTTTATAGCTAAGATTGCAAAACTACCCTTAAGTTTAGAAAATGCTTTCTTGCAAGCATCTTCAAAGCTTAACTTTTTATTGAATTCTTCTATTAAATGAGCAACTACTTCAGTATCAGTTTGGCTCTTAAAAAAGTGTTTTTTCTTTTTTAAGAATTTTTTTATTTCAGCATAGTTTTCTATTATTCCGTTATGTACAACCGCAATTTTACCATTGTTTGAAACGTGTGGGTGAGCATTTTCTTTAGTTACTTTTCCATGTGTGGCCCATCTTGTATGTGATATTGCTAAGTTAGCTGCAGGTTCTAAAAAATTTAAAGCATTATTGACTTCTTCAACTTTTCCTACACCTTTTTTAATTATTAAATTATCACCATTAACTACGGCAATTCCACAAGAATCGTAACCACGATACTCTAAATGCTTTAGCCCTTCTAAAATTATTGGATTTGCAACCCTTTCGCCAATATAACCTACTATGCCACACATGAGCCTCTTAATACATTATTTTTCATTGCTTTATAAAATTTGTTAAAATATTATTTAAAATAGTATAAAACCTATCCCGCTTATTGGAGCGATTTTAGCAGATGCTACTCTCTTTGTCCTTATTTTAATTGGCGCGATCTTCTCGATCTTCTTCTGCGTAATAGCTATAGGTTTGTCATAAACAACTATTTTTCGATGTTGAGATAGACAACGGAATACGAAAAAAGCCAGGATGGGTAAGAATCCTCTTTCTGCGGGCAAAGTAACGAAGAAGTGTAAACAAAAAGATGTGAAACAGATTTTGTGTTAATAAAAGAATTAGTAGATTATCACCGACAAATTGACAGTTATTATCAACCTTTTAAAAATTATCAATTGGAAAGGTATTTATCAGCGTCTCTTAAAGATCTTTAACAAAAATTGTTGTAGCTGAAAATGAAAAAGAAATTATGGGGTATTTTTTAGCCAAAATAGAGAAAGCCCCTATTTATATTACTCCAAAAAGAATAGGAGTTATTTATGATGCTTTTGTGAAGGAAAAGTATAGACGTAAAGGGATCGGCGAGAATCTTTTCAAAGTTGTTCTTGACTGGTTTAAGAAAAATAAAATAAAACATATAGAGGTAACTGCAGATTATCGAAATAAGCAAGCCATACAGTTTCTTAAAAAACTCAACTTTAAACCATACCGACTAAAATTAAGAAGAGATATCTAAAATCTAAATAGTTCCTTTATAATCTTTGACATTTTGACAATCTGTAAAATTTATAAAATTTAAATTAATAAAAAAATATTTTAATAAAAAATAAATTGTTATGGTGCGATGTAGTTTGTTCTATTGCTCTGTTTGTTTGGTTGGTATATTTTTTCTTTTTCCTCTATTTCCTTACAAATGTTTGAAACTTCATCCTTTAGATTAGTATCTAGATAATTATCTAGAAAATTTACTATTGGATTATCAGCGCCTAAGTTTAGCACATATACCTTATTACTTACATTCAAAATTTCTTCAAGACATTCTTTCAATTCAATTTTGATATCTTTAATTTCTTCTAGAGAACTACTTTTTTTCAACGCCTCTCTTAGTTCTTGTATTTTGAAATAGGTTTCTTTATGCAACTCTGCAAGCAAGTCTGCATCCGGATTTCCAGCATTTTGAACCATGGTAGTAGCTTAGTGATAATTAAGATTTATAAACTTTCTGCTGAGTAATTTTAATAATGGATGTATTAGAAAAAAAAGAATTTTCAAATAAAGAAGATATTAATACTTTTTTAAAAGAAGCACGAAATTTGGTTTATAAAAAGTTAGACCCAGTTATTGCAAATTTAGAAGGTTTAGAAAATTTGCTTTTTCCAGAAAAGCAGAGTTCTGACGAGTTTGCTCTTGGCAATTCTCAGAAGGATCTTGGCAATTCTCAGATGGAATTACATCCTTCAGATATAATTGCAAGGGGAGTAGATTATTTTAATAAAAATTTTGAAAAAGAAGAAAATTTGGCTAAAAAAATATTTTATTTATTGAAGATAAGCACTGGTATTTATTGCGAATGGCTAGTTACGTTATATGCTTTTGAAAATTTTGAAAAGTTAGCTCCAGATAAATTAGTTTCTTGGTTTTTTGAAAATTCCAAAGATAGAGGCGTACGAGAAGAAACAAAAAATTTGTTAAGCGAATTTGTAGGTTATTTTAAAGAGTATTCTAATGAATTATATAATCTTTTTTCCGAAAATAATGTATTTGAAAATCTTGAAAATCCATTAGCCATAATTTATCTTTACTCAGTTTCTAAAACTACAGCAGAGAATTATTTACAATTTGTATCTTACGAGCCGTTACGCACGAGATTTACACAGTACTTTCAAGATTTTGCTAACATAGAGAAGGTTTCTCATGAAGTATTGAAGATTATAGAAGAAAAGTATGAAAAAGTTTATTCAGATCTTCTTAAAAAAGCAGAAGCTTTTTTTAAAGACAAAAATGGCGAAGTTGATAAAACTGCTGTAGATCGCTTCACAGAAGTTTGGAAAAAGTACAAACCCAAACCTAAAGCAGAAGAAAAGAAGATTCAAATAGACTCTGCGTATGTTTAAGTTTTTAGCTGTGTTGTTACAAGATTATTTTCACTGTTGCTCCCTTTTCGATAGGAAATCTTAAATAAATATCGCATTAAACATATGTTTAACAATGGAAAAACAAGAGAATGCACAGAGTAGTCGTTTCATTGGAGTTAGATTGCAGGAAGAGTATCAGCAGAAATTATGTGCGCTTAAAGATACCTATGGATTATCTATTTCCGACACAATTCGTTTTTGTGTCGAATTCGCTTTTGAGAGACACGAAAAGCCTTCTTTTCCGCTTCCAGACCACACCGTCCAAAACTTAGAAAAACTAGTTGCCCAAGGAAAATTCGAAGATATAGAAGAGGCTTTCGCTACAATCTTCAGCATAGGATGGGAAGCATATAACAAAATGATTCGTGAAGAGAACAGCAGTAAAAATTATAATAAAAATTATAAGATACAAAAATAAAGAAAAATTGGTAGGAAAAAGAATGAAAAATTAGCAGAAGGAAGAAATGATTGTGTGCAAGTGAAATTTTTTGAAGGGCGGAATGGTAATACCTTTTGAAGGAACAAATAAGATGTTCAGGTACAGTGATGAAGAAGGAGCACTAGCAGTAAGAATTGCGCGAGAAATAATTTCAGATTATGTAAAAGAGGGAAAAGTTTACCAGCACAAAGACCGGCACAAAATTCCACAAAAATTTAATGAGAAAGCTGGTGTTTTTGTCACACTTGAATCTTATCCAGAACTTGAACTGAGGGGATGTATTGGTTATCCAGAACCCATTTTTCCACTCATAGAAGCTCTTAAAAATGCTGCAATTGGTGCAGCCGCAGACGATCCGAGATTTTTTCCTGTAGATCCAAAAGAATTGAAATATATTGTAGTAGAAGTGAGTTTGCTCACACCTCCTAAGTTAATCAGGGTAAAAAATCCTAATGAATATTTAGAAAAAATAAAAATAGGAAGAGATGGGTTAATTGTGGAAAAAGATTATTGCAGAGGACTCCTTCTTCCGCAGGTGCCTGTAGAGTGGAATTGGGATATAAAGGAATTTTTGGCGCACACATGCAGAAAGGCAGGACTTTCACCCGAAGAATGGAAGGATAAAGACACAAAAATCTATGCATTTACAGCAGAAATATTTCATGAAATTGAACCACATGGTGAAATTAAAAGAAAAATTCTCAAACCTAATTTATAACTAACACATTCTTTTCTTACATTATTTGATATCAGCTTTTAATTTATTAATTAAACAGCAATTAGCACTTGCTGTTTGAATTACTTGTACGGCTTATTTGACTCAAATTGGTTTGGCACTCGCTTGGCTGGCTTGTAAATGCAGCACATATTGCTGCTTTATATGCTTCAGGCGTTCGTTCGCCGCTATATTCAAATCCATTTATTAACAAAGTCGGCGAACCTCTAACATTATATGCTTCTGTTTCGGCTTGCTCAGCTTTCATTAAATCAATACCTTCTTTATTAACACAATCTTCAATTATTTTTGTATCTATTTGTACTTTCGCTGCAACATCTTTCCAGCAAGTATCTACATTTGAACTAGAACATTTGCCATTAAATTCTTTAATATACTCCAGCCATTTTGTATAATTGAATTTTTTAATTATGCACGCTTGTCTCATATCTTCTTGAGCTTCGCGATCACCATGCAACGAAATAACTTTGTCATTTTGTACATTTACTATAAAATGGAGTTCAAAATTAATTTTGTCTTTTAATAGCTCTAACACTGGTACGATGGAATTTTCGGCTAGCTGGCCAAATGGACAAAAAGACATTACGAATAATTTTACATTTGGGATTTCTGTTTTTGAAATTTCAGCTGTTTTATTTTTAGATTCTTTCTTCACAGACATATTTATTGGAGTTGTAAATAATAATTTACCATCTGGAGAAACATAAACTGACAAAACTTTTCCTTCATATAATATGTTTACTTTGTACATACCATTTTCTTTAACAGTGCTAATAAAGTCTGCTTTTTCACCTGTTGCTGTTGCTAAATTTTCATTGATGAAGTTTATAGTTTTTATACCAACTTCATTGGCAGGAATATTTGTAAAAAATCCTGTTGGACAAGTTTTGTTAAAAATAAAAATACTAGTTATAAGTGCAATGCCGAGCACCAAAACGAGTGTTAAATAAATTGGCTCTTTACTTTTTGGACTTTTTCGATCTGTTAAAGGCGGCATTTGTGTTTTTAACTCTTTTTTATTTTCTTCTTTATTTTCACTCTTTTCATTTTCCATTTTTATCTAACCATTCTCTCGGATGAAATTTTTAAGCTTTTCTGTAGAAATTTCGCCGCAAATGCTTTTATTTGTCTTAACCGCAACAAATGCCGGCACCCCAAGAAGACCGCAATCTCGTTGAATACTTCCTGCATATTCAAGCATTTTTTGTTGATTTTCTTGATTATGCCAAACTTCAAGTTTTTGAAATTCAATACCCGTTTCTTGTTCAACTTGGGAAACAATTGGAGCCATTTTTTTACAATGAGGACATTCTGCACCATAAAATTCAATAAACTGTCCAGTTATGTTACATGCATTTGGTGCAGAAGTATTTTCTGGAACAAAAATACAATGTCCTGTTTTTGGATCACAAGTACCATGAACTGCTAAATTGTATATTGAATAACCAGTGTAGCCTAATGACAAAAAGAAAGTAATTACAAATATCCAAGAAAATATGCTGAAATACTTATATGTAAATTTTGCAAGCCTTGGAAATTTCATCAATTTTGAGACAATTTTTGCTTTAAGCTCTTGGTCAAAACCAGAGGTACATGGTCGCAGCATTGCATTTCTAAAAACGCAAGAAAAAGCTTCTTTGGCAGTTTTTCTGTACTTTGCGCTAAATATGCCAAGAATTCCAAAAACAATCATTGCGACGATGCAAAGCATAAAAGATAGAATAAAAAAGTATTTAAAAAGTCTTTGTTGTCTTTTAAACAATTATGGTGTTTGATGTTGAAAAAATAAGGAGCGATTTTCCAATTCTAAAAAGATCTTGGAAAGGAAAGCCACTAATTTATTTTGATAATGCAGCAACAACTCAAAAGCCAATGCAAGTCATACAAGCTCTTGTTAATTTTTATTCAGAACATAATGCAAATGTTCATCGCGGCAGACACAAACTTTCGCAAGAAGCATCAGATTTGTATGAAGATGCTCATAAAAAAGTAGCAAAACATATTGGGGCTAAAAGCTATGAAGAAATAATATTTACTAGAAATACTACTGAAAGTTTGAACTTGCTTGCTAAATGCTTGCCTTGGAAAGCAGGAGATGAAATTATTGTGACAGAAATGGAACACCATTCTAATTTAGTTCCTTTTTTAATGCTGAAAAATATTGGTGTAAAAATTAAGTATTTGCCAGTGAATTCAGAAGGTGAGCTCGATTTAAGTTTGCTGCCTTCTTTAATAAGCCCAAAAACAAAACTAATTTCTTGCGTTCATGCATCGAATTTTTTGGGAACAATAAATCCAGTAAAAGAAATAGGAGATGTTGCGAAAGATTGTAAAAAAGATATTTTGTATGTTGTTGATGGTGCACAATCAGCACCACATATGCAAATAAATGTTAAAAAAATTGGATGCGATTTTTTTGCTTTTAGCAGTCATAAAATGTGCGGACCAACTGGAATTGGAGTGCTTTGGGGTAAAAAAGAACTTTTAGAAAAGCTACCTCCGTTTTTTGGCGGTGGTGAAATGATAAAAGAAGTAAGCTATTCAGATTTTACTACAAATGTTTTACCTTGGAAGTTTGAAGCAGGCACACCAAATATAGCAGATGGTTATGCTTTTGGAGTGGCATTAGATTATATAAATTCAATTGGCCTCGAAAACATATCTGAGTACGAACATAAACTACTTTCTCATTTACTAAATGGTCTTTTAGAAATTAGAAACGTTGAAGTTTATGGTCCTAAAGATGCAAAGAAAAGAACAAGTTTAGTTTCGTTTAATATTAAGGGAATGAACGCGCATGATGTTGCTACGATTTTGGATGATAAGGCAAATATTGCAGTGAGATCTGGACATCATTGTGTAATGCCCCTACATAGAAAATTAGGTATTGAAGGTTCTGTTCGAGCATCTTTATATTTTTATAACACAATTGATGAAATTGATATTTTTTGCAACTTAGTTTCAGAAATTGCTAAAATTTTTGCGTAAATTTAAGGAAATGTTCCTTCATAAATATCTACAGAATGAATTGCAAACCAAAGCATTGCAATTAATACAATTATAAAAATCAAACCTGCCAGAATTGTTGCTTTATTCATTTTAATTTTATCTCTTAAAAAGGCAAATACTTTTTTATTAGTTTCCATTTTTAAAAAAAATATAGTATTGTTTATATTTTTTTCGCCAATCAGGAAATGTCGCTTGAAATAAATTTTTAAATAGAAAACAAATTTTTACGGCATGAAAAAATTGATAAAAAAAGCCTTTATTTTAATAAC
>JBMFNW010000009.1:0-21861 GCA_049969975.1 Candidatus Nanoarchaeia archaeon | reverse complement strand
GCAAGATATTTAAGACAATAAAATGGATGCTTAAATTTCCCAAAAAGTTTAAATATGTGCGCTAAAGAATTATTTTAGGAGGTTAAAAAATGGCTGCAAAAAAACCATTTGGTGGATTAACATACGACTTTACAAAATGCCCACATACAATGAAAGAAGTGTTTGGTAAAGCTTCGCCATCTGAAATGGTGAAGAAGCTTTTTGCGCATGCCAAAAAGTGTGGTAGCAAAAAGTAAAGAATTTTTTTAATTAATTTTTTTAATTTGATTTTTTCAATTTTTTAATTTATTTTTCTGTTTTAAAAACGAAAAGAAATAATTTGTTCATACAAGTTCTTTTATTTTTTCATACACTTCTACAACACGCTCATCAGGTCGTATTATTAGGGCCCCGCTCGGAAATATTACTTTAAGCTCACCTAGTTGAGGGTTTGCTTTAAGAATTTTAAGTAAATCAACAGCCAATGAAAGAGATATTTCAGCCACATCCCATTCTAACAAATATTTGTGCGGATCTATTTCGGACATTAATTCTTCGACCCATTTCGGCTTAATTTTTTTACCGCTCCTATAGCCGTATTTTTGATAAAGTTCTTTAAATATGGAGTAGTTTAAATTGTGTTTTTGATTTTCAGGAATATCAAATTTAACCAACACCATACCAATAATTAAAAAATAAAGAAATAAAAGCATTGCTCTTAATCTTTCATTTGTAGATTTTCACCGATTTGATATTAGTAAATTCTAAAATTCCATATCTGCTAAGTTCACGTCCAATACCCGAGTGCTTTACCCCGCCAAAAGGCATCCTTGGGTCTGAACTTACAACACCATTAATAGAAACATTGCCAACTTCCAATTTTTTTGCAAGTGCTCTTGCTTTTTTAATATTAGAACTCCAAATTGATGCGCCAAGACCAAATTTTGTATCGTTTGCAACTTTTATTGCTTCTACCTCATTTTTTACAATTTTTATTGGCGCTACAGGTCCAAAAGTTTCTTCTTCCCAAACAGGCATATTTTGTTTGATGTTTATTAAAACTGTAGGTAAATAGTAATAGCCATTAGCTGGAAGAGCTTTTCCGCCTAAAAGAATTTTAGCACCCATTTCAACAGATTTTTTAACTTGCCTTTCTATTTTTTTTAGCTGTTCAAGGTTTGCTAATGGCCCAATATCTGTAGAAGGTTCTAAAGGATCGCCTACTTTCAACTGCTTAACTCTTTCTACAAAAAAATCTACAAATTCTTGAGCTATGCTCTCTTCTACAATAAATCTTTTTGCCGCAGTACAACTTTGCCCAGCGTTTTTAAATCTCGATCTTATACCTTCAGCAACAGCTTCTTCTATTTTAGCATCTCTGAGCACAATAAAAGGATCTGAACCACCAAGTTCGAGCACGATTTTTTTAAGGTTTTGTGAAGCAAGAGCATAAACTTTTTTGCCAACTTCAACCGAACCAGTAAACGAAACGCCAGAAATTCTTGGATCTTTAATTAAAATTTCTCCAAGTTGTGCCCTTCCTAAAACATAGGAAAAAACATTGCTTGGAAATGTTTTTGAAAATAATGTGCCTAGCTCACAAGCGCACGCCGGACAGCTTGAGCTATGTTTTAAAATTACTGTATTTCCTGCAACTAAAGTAGGAATTGTAGATCTAAAAACTTGCCAAAAAGGAAAATTCCAAGGCGTTATTGTGGCTATTACGCCAAGAGGTTCGAATTCTATGTAAGAAAGCTGTGCATCAGTTTCTACTTGTTCGCTAGCAAGCCAATTTTCTGCATATTTTTTAGTATGCTCACAAAGCCAAATACATTTTTCAATCTCAGCCAAACTTTGCTTAAGTGGCTTGCCAATTTCTTTTGTTATGAGATGTGCTAATGTTATTTTTTCTTTTTTTAAAAGGCGAGCCAACAATTCAACACATTTCAATCTTTCTTTTACTGTACGCTCACGCCAATCTTGAAAGGCTTTCACAGATTTTTTAATAATATCTTCGATTTGTTTTTGAGAGTGAATTGGATATTTTCCAATAATTTCGCAAGTAGATGGATTTTTTGCTTGCAAATATTCCATGTGGCCAATTCAAACTTAAAATAAAAATATTTAAGCTTTTTTTATTCTCTAATAGTTATGGATTGTTCAAAAAATTATTATTCAGAAATAGCAAAAGGATACGATGAATTGTACTATGAAGAACAAATTAAAAAATGGTATTCTGCCGAACCACTATTAAATATTGAACCAAATGAAAAAATTCTAGATGTTGGTTGTGGAACGGGCATAATAACAAAGCAAATTTATAATAAATGCAAAAATGTTTGGGGCGTAGACATTTCTGAAGGTATGTTAAGTGTTGCAAAAGAAGTAAGGTCTGGTCCGAACTATTTATTAAGCGATGCTAAAAATTTACCTTTTCAAGATAAAACTTTTGATAAAGTTGTTTCTTTTACAATGCTACAAGATTTGCCCAAAAATGAGTGGGAAGTTGCTTTGAGAGAAATTGCACGAGTTTGCAAGCATAAAGCGCTTATAACTATATTAAAACATGGCAAAAATATTGATGATTTAAGTACGCTCTTATCTAAATTTTTTACTTTGGAAAAAAGCCTAGAAGAAGAAAAAGATTTTATTTTTTTATGCGTGCCAAAGTAAATTCTTCTAAAAAGAAAATACTGGAAAAGTTTTTATAGCCAACTAAAAATTTAAAGAAATGGCAGTAAAGAAAGTGAAAATATACACAACAGATTTTTGTGTTTATTGCAAAGCTGCAAAAGATTTTTTGTTAAAGAATAAAATACCTTTTGAAGAAATAAATGTTGGTGAAGATGAGGAAGCACTAAATGAAATGATACAATTATCTGGCCAAATGGGTGTGCCGGTAATAGTTGTTGATGACGAAGTTATAATTGGATTTAATGAGCCAAAACTTCGCAAATTGTTAAAAGTTGAAAATCAAGAAAATTAGCAAATATAAAGATGTTGGCGAAAGTACAAAAAAATTTAGACCAATCTTCTTCCGAACAAGCAAAAGAATTTGATTTAATTATTATCGGTGGTGGACCAGCAGGTTTGACAGCAGCAATATATTCAGCAAGACGCGCACTTTCTACTTTAGTTATTACAAAAGCTATTGGTGGACAAATAGCTAATGCTCGTTTGGTGGAAAATTTTCCTGGTTTTGAAGCCGTATCCGGAGCGGAATTAAGCAACAAAATGTTAAACCAAGCACAAAAATTTGGTGCTAAAATTATTTTTGGTGAAGTAAAAGAAATTCTTAAAGAAGATAATAAATTTATTGTTAAAACTTCAAATAGTGGTTTTGCAGCCAAAGCACTAATTCTTGCTTTTGGCAAAACTCCAAGAGCTTTAAATGCTAAAAATGAAGATAAATTTATTGGAAAAGGGGTTAGTTATTGTGCTACATGTGATATGCCTGTTTTTAAAAATAAGATTGTAGCTGTAATTGGTGGTGGAAACTCTGCATTTGACGCAGCTGTTTACGGAAGTACTTTAGCAAAAAAAGTTTATTTAATTCACAGAAGAGAAGAATTTAGGGCAGATGAAAGTACTGTTGAAAAGGCTAAAAAAATTCCAAACATCGAATTTTTACTGAATTATGTTGTAAAAGAAATTAAAGGCGATAAATTTGTCAAATCGATTCTTTTAGAAAATACTAAGACTCGGGAGCTAAGAGAACTTTCGGTTGATGGTGTATTTGTTGAAATTGGTTACGATGTTAAAACAGAAATTGTAGAAAAATTGGTAAAGCTAGATGAACAAAAGCAAATAATTGTAAATGAAAAATGCGAAACTTCCTGCCCAGGTATTTTTGCAGCAGGAGATGTAACAAATACACCTTTTAAACAAGCAATTGTTGCTGCGGGAGATGGCTGCAAAGCAGCCCTAAGTGCTTATGCTTGGCTAAAAGGACATTCAGGAATTACTGCCGAATGGGGCAAATTAATTCTTAAAAAATGAATTAATGCTTATATTCTTTTGTTGTTGTTGGTTTTGCCTCTTTAACTTTTTCTAACACATCTTCTATTTTTGTTGAAATATCTATTGCTTCGCGTATAAATTCTGAATATGTTTTAGAATAGTTATTTTTATTTTTCCATTTTTCCCAATTGGCATAAAATTCCAAAACAATGTGAATTGCATTCGAAAGCTCTTTTTGTTTTTCATTTGATAATTGTGAAATTTTTTTTGAATACTCATCTGGAAGTATAATTTTATTTTCTTTAGCGTCGTAGGAAAAAGTTTCATTAGGAATTGTTATAACAGGATCCTTTTGTAATAGTTCGTCCAATAGTTCTTCCAAAAATTCATTCTGTCGGCGCGAAATTGCATCTTTAATAAAAGAAGGATAGCTTTCGTGTAACTTATCTAGTATGTCGGATAATCCATTAAAATATGCAGAAATGACTGGCTGCACAGCCTCGACTTGCTCTTTTGTAACTTTATATTTTTTTAAATTAATAGATAACGGCATAATTTAAATCAATTTTTAAAAATAAAAATTTTTCTATTGTTATTATGTTTGAGAGGTAAATCTTATAGGTTGTGTACATCAAATATGTACAATAAACTAAATGCTATAACTAAATGTGGCACAAAACTAAATACCTATAGCAAAGTTTAAAAAGCGAATTTGCTTTGTATTTAGTGTTCTACCATGACAACTGAAGCAAAAAAAGGTACGACAACTGTTGGTGTTGTTTGTAAAGATTGTGTTGTAATAGCTGCAGACAAGCGAGTTAGCATGGGTTATTTGATTTCGAATAAAGATTTTGAGAAAGTTTTTAAAATATCCGATCAAATTGCTTTGACAATAGCAGGCACGGCCGCAGATGGCCAAATGCTTGCAAAACTTTTAAAAGCAGAAATAGATCTTTATAGGCTAAATACAGGGCTCGAGCCAACCTTAAATATTGCTGCCTCTTTAATGCAAAATATTCTATTTTCCCAAGGCAAAACTTTCATACCATATTTGGTACAATTAATTTTAGGTGGAATTGATGAACAAGGGGATTTTGCACTGTATACATTAGATCCGTTGGGAAGCAGTATAAAAGAAACTAAATATTTTGCAACGGGCTCTGGAAGTCCGATGGCTTTTGGCGTATTTGAAGATTCGTACAAAGAAAATTTAACAGAAGAAGAAGGAGTAGCTCTTGCAATACGTGCTTTAACAGCTGCCTTAAAGCGAGATATGGCAACTGGTGAAGGCATAGATGTTGTTGTGATTAGTAAAAAAGGTTTTAAAAGATTAGAAAAAATACCTGTTGAAACTATTGTTAAATATAAAAGTAAAGTTTAAAAGCATATAAAAGCATATATTAAATTAAAAAATTAAAAGCAATTAAAAATTTAAAAAATCGATTTGAAAATTAATTTAAAATTTCATATTAAATTCCGTCTTGCGGAATTGCTTAGCAAATTTGGAAATGGCTATTTTAAACGAGATTTTGGCAAAGTTACCAAAAAACGCGGAAATAGTAAGCTCGAATTATGAAGGTGCAAACATAGTCCTTTATACAAAAAATAAGGATTTTTTCATCAACGGCGGCGATGTTATAAGACAAATTGTATCTGAAGTTAAAAAAAGAATAGATTTGCGTGCCGATGAAAGTATAAGAAAATCTCAAGAAGAATCACAAAAATTCATAACCGAACTTGTACCAAAAGAAGCAGAAATTACTCAAATTTTATTCGAGACAGCAAGATCGAGAGTAACAATTGAAGCCAAAAGACCAGGTCTTGTAATTAGTAAAAATGCAGAACTTCTTAGAAAAATCAAAGAAGAAACTTGCTGGACACCTTATGTTAGGCGAGAAGGTCTTATACCATCAAAAATAACTTCAAACATAAGGTCTGTTTTATTTACAGAATCTGCATATAGGAGGAAATTTTTGCACGAAGTTGGAAAAAGAATTTACGAAATCAGAAAGAGCTCTGGCGAAGATATGTGGGCAAGAATTTCTATTTTGGGTGCAGGCAGGGAAGTCGGTAGATCTGCTGTTTTACTCCAAACTCCAGAATCAAACATTTTAATAGATTGCGGCTTAAATGTTGCAGCAATTGGCCGTTACGCTTATCCTTACTTAAATGCGCCAGAATTTCACATCGAAGATTTAGACGCTGTAATAATTTCTCACGCACATTTAGATCACAGCGGCTTTTTGCCATACTTGTTTAAAATAGGTTACAGAGGTCCGGTATACTGCACGGAGCCGACTCGCGACATTTTAGCTTTGTTAGCTTTGGATTATATTGAACTGTCGCATATGGGTAAGCCACTTTATACTGCTGCAGATGTAAAAGAAGCAGTTAAACATACAATAACACTTGACTTTGAAGAAGTAACAGATATCACTCCCGATGTAAGGCTCACACTTTATAATGCAGGACACATATTGGGTTCTGCTTTAGTACATTTACATATTGGAGATGGTTGGCATAACTTTCTCTACACAGGCGATTTGAAAGTTGAAAATTCTTTGCTTTTAAATGGAGCTAAAACAACTTTTCCAAGAGTTGAAAGTCTTATGATTGAAAGTACGTATGGCTCGCCAGAAGATATTATGCCGCCGCGTGAAGAGTGTGAGCTGGAGCAAATGAATATAATTAAAAAGACGCTTGCTAGAGGAGGGAAAGTTTTAATTCCAACACTTGGTGTTGGGCGATCGCAAGAAATACTTTTGGTTTTAGATAAAGCTGCAAGAGAAGGTTCTTTTGATGCGCCAGTTTATGTTGACGGCATGGTTTGGGACGTAACCGCAGTACATGCTGTATACCCTTCTTTCTTAGGTGCAGAGGTTAGAGAAAAAGTTTTTTACGAAGAACAAAATCCTTTGCTTAATCCATTATTTAAAAGAGTTGGCTCTGCAAAAGAAAGGCAAGAAATTTTAAACGGCCCACCTTGCGTTATTCTTGCAACTTCAGGAATGCTTAATGGAGGGCCTTCTGTAGAATATTTTAAACACCTTGCGCCAGATCCAAAAAATACAGTTATTTTTGTAAATTATCAAGCAGAAGGAAGTCCTGGAAGAGCAGTTCTTCGCGGAGATCAAGAAGTAAAATTAAATGATGAGGTTGTTAAAGTAGCACTCGAACGTTATAGCTTAACAGGCTTCTCAGGACACGCAGATTACAATGAAATTTTAACCTACGTTAAAAAGCTGAGACCAAAGCCAAAAAAAGTTATTGTTGTGCATGGTGAGCCAACTAAAACTTTAAGTATTGCAAGCGCAATTCATAAGAATTTCAAAGTCGAAACTGTAGCACCGCGAAATTTAGAAATTATTAGATTAAGATAAAAAAGCACTTTTAAATTATTCTTTTTTGCTTGGAAGCAATGCTTGCGGATTGCGAATAAAAATTGCATGAATTAAAATTTTTGAAATTGGTTTAGTTTCAGAAAGAACTTTTTTTAGATCGGCGGATAGCTTTTCAATTATGTTTGGATCAAATATTGTATTATGATCATATTCTCCAACTTGAGTTGGAAGAACTTCTTTTAATTTTTTTAGTAATGCGCCGCGCTCAGATCTATGTAGTCTTTTTGGATTTAAGAATTGTAATTTTACTCTAAGATCAAAACCGTCTTTTGTTTTTGGATAAAAAACAAATACTTCACGTTCTTTATATTTACGTACTGTTCGCGAAATGAAATTTTCTGTCAAATAATATTTTACAACTTTAGTTATTGCTTTATCGCCTTTGTTTCCTGTTATAAGTAAAATGTATTTTTTATTAGCATTTTTTGGCAAGTTTGTTAGCATTTGCCCAGTTGTTTCAACAAATTTGCCAATCAAACTTTCTGCCGAGCGCGCAAGTACTTCGCTTAGCTCTTTTTCTTCAAAAAGTTCAGGCATCAAAATTGTAAACCATCTTTTTTTACCTTCTTTTGCCATTTTTAACCAACTAATTTATACGACCAACTTTGTGGCAGTTTGCCTTCTCTTTTGTAATATTTTTCAAGACGTCTTATTTTTGATTCTATTAGTTGCAAACCTCTTTTTGTTACAAGATCTTTTTTATTTCTATCTAAGTGCTTTTTTGCCCTAACAGCTCTTGCAATAAGCGCTTCTATATCTTCTGGTATTTTTTTAGCAAGATTATTTTCTTCTAAAATTTTACTTATTTTCTTTCCAGTTATTTTTTGGACATCAGGCACACCATAATTATCTCGAAGTATCATGCCGATTTTTGCCGCTGTGTTGCCTTGTTTTGCAAGTTTTATAACTAGTGCAACAACTTCTTCAGGCCCATAACCCACCCATTGCGGCACTGGCTGAAGCAATGGTTTTTTTGATCCTGATTTTCCTCGTCTTCTTGCATGGATGCGCGCCATATTTGCCTTTTTTCAGTTCAATTTAAAAAGGTTTCTTCATACTTTTAAAAATGCCTCATTGGCTCAATATACTATCTGACATAACATCGCTTTTTTTCAAAAAAGAAAATCCGCCAAAAAGGGAAAGATGGATTTCTATACCACCAATTGTTTATGGCTGCGACACAATTAAAAAAACTAAAGAGTACTGCAAGGAGAGACATTTAGACATATCAAATGTAGTGATTTTAACAGGTCCTAAGACTAAAAATTTTTGGCCGGAAGGCACATTCGAAAGAGAAATTTTATTTGAAAAGCAAAATTTTAGTTATAGTAATTTAAAGGAAAAACTTAAAGAAGTAAAACCATCTCTTTTAATAGGGCTTGGAGGCGGGTCAAATTTAGATCTAACAAAAATTGTAGCCACAGAGCTAAATATTCCTTTTGTTTTGATACCAACAGCAATTTCAAACGATGGTGTGGCGGCAAATTTTGCAAAAAAAGATAGTAGAAGTTCTACAATACCAGTAGCACAAGCTGCTTTTATATTAGCTGATTATAATGTTCTAAAACAAGCCGGAGAACTAAATTCGTCTGGTCTTGGCGACATACTTTCCAATTATAATGCGGCGAACGATTGGCTTATCGCAACAAAAAAATTAGGAGATGATAAAACAAACTTTTCAAACACAATTTATACATTTTCAAAACAAATTTCTCAATTTTGCTTAAAACTTGCTGAAAAAAAGAATAGCGTAAATGAATTTGTAGAAAATTTATTTCTTTGTGCTGTTTCAAGCGGCGCATTAATGAATTCTATAGGCTCTTCAATTCCTTGTTCCGGTGCAGAGCATACTTTGGAAAAAATAATTGAAACAAACACCCACTTGCACGGGCATAAAGTCGCGAGCTTTTCTCTACCGCTCTTAACACTTTGGGACTATTCAGTTGCTAAAAAATATTACAAAATACTTAAAAAATTCAAAATGCCAACACACGTTAATGAATTTGAGATAAGTGAAAAAGATTTTTTAGACAGTGCAAAGCAAGCTCTAAGCTATAGAACTCCTCAAGATCTTTCAAAATTCAATTATAAAGAACATAGGTATACAATACTTAACCGGCTTTATGATTTTTATTATAATAAAAATCCAAAAACTGCAGAAGAAAAATTTTTTAAAAAACTTTATAACGCTTCAAAGAAAATAAACTTTTTTTAATCGTTTAAAATTATGGGAATTGCTAATGTTGGAAAGGAAATTTATAAATGGATTAGTTGAACAAGCTTTAAGAGCAGAAATTTCTAGATATGTAGTGGCCGCAGTAATTCCTAATGAGCAGTTAGAAGTTCTTTTACTTGAAAGGCCCAATGGCATATATGAATTACCTAGCGGCGAAGTAAAGAGTGGAGAATCTAGAAGATGCTTTATATAGAAAAGTTGAAGAAGAAACAGGATTGGAGATAATTTTAAATAGGTGCTTTTTCTTTGTACCTCCCTCTCCTCTCAACAACTTTTAGTCTTTCTATAACATCTTTATGCTCATAATTTGCTAAAAAAGTCTTCCAAGCAGTTTCCCAAATTTCAAAATGTTTCGACTTTAGGCATTCTTTGAACAAATGCAGATCTACTGCTTTGTCTTCAATTCTTGTTGAATGTATTGCTAAGCCAAAATCGATTAAGTAAATTGTATTTTCTTTTAAAATCATATTGGATGTTGTGAGATCGCCGTGACATATGTTTTGCGAATGCATTTGGGCAACGATTTTTCCAACTTGTGCAAGAATTTGATAATCTTTTGTATCTAGCAAATAATCTCTAAGTTTTTTTCCATCTATAAATTCAATTTCTAAAACAGCTCTTTCTTCATCAACTTTTAATACTGCAGGTACTGGTATGCCTGCTCTGGCAAGTTTTCTTAAAATTCTAGCCTCGAGTCTTGTTCTTTCTCTTCTAAGATTTGTGTCCAATTCGACAATTCTATACTTTTTTACAATTCTTTCTTTTATAATTTTATTATCTTCTTTATAAAGAACTGCTTCAGCTCCTTGCGCAATTTTTTCTTTTTGCATAATTATAGTTATTTTATTAAATCCTAGTATTAATGTAAATTTGGAGTGTAAAATTTAAAAAGCATTTTGCAAATTTAAATATTGCCCGGGTAGCTCAGTGGTTAGAGCGACCGCCTGTTATTGCAGAGGTTCCTTGGAACCGATGCATCGGTGAGCGGTAGGCCGCAGGTTCGAATCCTGCCCTGGGCGCTAAAATGGTATTTAAACCAATTAAAGATATTTTAAGCGATAAATACGAAGGCAAAAAAGTAGCTGTGCGAGGTTGGGTTTACAGAAAGCGAGAGCAAAAAGAGCGAATTTTTCTTATAATCCGAGACAGCTCTGGTTTAGTTCAAGCAGTTATTTCAAGAGATAGTAAAGCATGGCCAGAAGCTGAAAAAATAACAATTGAAAGCTCTTGCGAGCTTGAAGGCGAAGTCAAGAAAGATTCGAGAGCTCCAACAGGCTATGAAATTCAAACAAAGGAGTTAAAAATTGTTGGCTTAGCAGAAAGATTTCCAATTGCTAAAGATGTTTCTGAAGAATTTTTGCGCGAAGTTAGACATCTTTGGATTAGAAGCAGAAGGCAAACTTTAATTTTCCAAGTAAGGTCTGCAGTATTCGAAGCAATTCACGAATTTTATAAGAAAAAAGGCTTTTACGAAGTTCAATCACCATCTTTTACAATTTGTGGTTGTGAGGGTGGTTCAACACTCTTTGAAGTTAAGTATTTTGACAAAACTGCATACCTCACACAGAGCTGGCAACTTTATGCAGAAGCCCTTATTTTTGCCCTTGAAAAAATTTATTGCATAGCGCCGTCTTACAGAGCGGAAAAATCTAGAACAAGAAGGCATCTTGCAGAGTACTGGCATCATGAAATGGAGGCTGCATGGATGGATTTTGAGCAATTATTAAAATTTGAAGAAGAACTTATTTGTTTCATTGTTAAATATGTATTAAAGAAATGTAGTGCACAACTCAGAGAGCTTGGTCGAGATCTAACAGAGCTAGAAAAAATAAAACCTCCATTTCCAAAATTAAAATATGAAGATGTGATAAAAAAGCTTGGCAAAGAATGGGGTTATGACTTAACTGATGATGATGAACGAAAATTGGTAGCGGAGCAAGGCCAGCCAATTTTTATTACACATTTTCCGAGAGAATTAAAAGCTTTTTATATGAAAGTAGATCCTAAAGATAAAAGAGTTGTGCTCGCAGCAGATCTTTTATTGCCTGGAGTTGGAGAAACAACTGGTGGAAGTCAAAGAATAGATACTTTAAAAGAACTCGAAGAATCCATAGATCTTTTTAAGCTGCCTCATAAAGACTATGAATGGTATAAAGATTTAAGGCGATATGGCTCAGTGCCACACTCTGGTTTTGGTTTAGGCATAGAAAGACTAATAATGTGGCTAACTGGTGCAGCACACATATTCGAAACAATTCCTTTTCCAAGAACACAAGACAGGCTCACACCTTAATCAAAATTTTAATCAAATTTATAGCCACAATTTTCTAAAATTTTTTTCATTTCGAGAGCATCCTGCTCAAGAACAGGACTTTCAGAAATTAGGGTTATGTTTACTTTTCTTTTTATTAAGAGTTTTGCAAGCGATTCAAAATTTGGGTTTTTTGTTTTTAACAAATCATGAACATCTACCCACGCTTTTGCTGTTTTTGAATATTTGACACAGTTAAAGTGCGAATTTATGTGTTTGAGGCCAATGCTTTGCAATTTGTCTAAAATTTCTTCATAGTTAATGTGGCCTTGGTTTCTAACATAAATATGTCCCCAATCTAGATATGGTGTTAATTTTTGCTTAAATGTGTCATAAAGCTCTAAAATTTCTTCAAAAGAACCCCATTGCGAAGTTTTACCCATGGTTTCATAACCTAATAAAATTCCTTTTATTCCCTTTTTTTCTGCTTGTGCAAATATTTCTTCTGTAATGGTTTTCATTTTATTTAAAGCCTCGACTGGACTCAAATCACCGTAATATGCAGCATGTACAGCAACCGCATCAGCACCCATCAGCATGCCTCTGTGCATGCTATCTAATATTCGAACTATTGATGCTCGAACTGTTGCTTTTTTATTTGAAAGTAAATTAATATAGTAAGGCGCGTGCACGCTTAACCTTATGCCCAACTCTTTAGCCACTTTTCCAGCTTCAACAGCCGTGGCAGGAGACATATTAACACCACGCACAAATTCAACTTCCATTGCATTTAAGCCAAGTTTTGCACAATGTCTTATGCCTCCAATCGTACTTCTATCTGGCGAAGAAATTGGCACACCACCAGGCCCAACATAAATAGCCATAGCTTAGATTTAAGGATTTGAAATTTAAGCTTTTGCTTCAAAATGGAAAGTATAAAAAAGTATAAAATAAAATAAAAATGGAAAGTATAAAATAACGAAAACTCAGCGATAGGATTAAAAGGGAATTTTATTTTTATATAAATGGGCCCGTAGCATAACCTGGATAGTGCGGTCGGCTTCGGACCGATTGATCGGGGTTCAAATCCTCGCGGGCCCGCTATTCATTTTCTTGTTAAGTTCTTATTAAGTTAGAAGTGCAAACTTTTTAAAATCTAAAAAAGATTTTTATTTGCCCCCATCGTCTAGCCCGGTTAAGGATGGCAGCCTCTCGAGCTGCAGGCGCGAGTTCAAATCTCGCTGGGGGCATAGTGGGGATAGTACATAGTGGGGATAGTATGATGGCGCAAAAGCTGATGGCGTGAAAGGTGCGGGGGTGCCCGAGCGGTCTAAGGGGCAGGACTTAAGATCCTGTGGCTTAGTGCCTTCGGAGGTTCAAATCCTCCCCCCCGCAGGCCATCTCGCGGGGATGGCAGAGTGGTCAAATGCGCCGGACTCAGACTCTGGTGCCTTAGTGGCTGCGCAGGTTCGAATCCTGCTCCCCGCATAAGAGCAGATTGAAAATGGTAAAAAAGAACATATCTTTGCTAATGGTTGCAAGCATCACTTTACTGCTCGCATTTTTAGCAGCATATTTTTATACAAATTTAACAAAAGTAAGTGCAGAGCTCGATACAAAAGAAAAAGAATTTGAAGAACTTAATAAAAGCTATGCTGAAAGGCTTGCAGAATATCAAAATTATGTTAGTAGTTTAAAACCCGGCGAAGAAAAAATACCGAGTTCAAAAGAACTTTTGACTTTTTTAGAATTGGATAATACGAATGAATTAAAATATGACAATGCTAGTTTTGATTGTACTGGTTTTGCATTTGAACTTTACAAACGAGCAAGAGCAGTAGGTTATAAAGTTGGAATTGTTGAATTAGAGTTTGAAAAAGAAGTAAAAGGTCATATGTTTAATGCATTTCAAACATCTGATAAAGGAGTTGTTTATATCGATGTTACGGGAAATCCAAATCAAACAGGTTTAGATAAAATAGCTTTTATAGAGAAAGGAAAAGAGTTTAAAGAAGTAATTATTCCAAAAAGCGACGAATTAGTAGTTTGCAATTTTGAATGTTCTGATTTAGTAAATATTCGTTTAACAAAGAAAAAATTCGATTTATTTTCTGAAGAATTTTTAACAAATGTTGAGGCTTGTGATGCAGTTTATAACGATTGTGTAGAAAAATTTAATTCTGCAGTCGAGGCGTATAATAAAGGCGAGAAAAAGTACACGTATGAACAATTAAAACAATGGCAAGATAATTTGAAAATGTTAAGTAGTGATTTTTCTGTAAATGGATTTTTTATTTTAGTAAAAGGTGATAAAATAAAAAATATACAGACTTATTGGTAACTTTTATTGGTAATTTTGCAATTATTTTTAGAATTTCAAATTTGAAAAAGCTTAAAAAAGCTTTTTAAATTACTTTTAGCATTGCTAGCCATGGGTTACGCTAAATATCTGTCTGAGCTTTGGACAAAACCAAAAGAAAATTTTGGTACAGAGCGCTGGCGAGCTTGGCTAATGTCCCTTAGGCGAGAGCCAGCAATAGTACGACTTGAAAAACCTACGCGTCTCGATAAAGCACGTTTATTAGGATATAAAGCTATTCAAGGCATTTTTATAGTTAGGAGCAGGGTGCCGAAAGGTGGAAGAAAAAGGCCAAAGCCAGGTCATGGCAGAAGGCCTAAAAGATACGGCAGGTTCATCGAGACTAGAAAATCAAAGCAATTGATTGCAGAGCAAAGAGCTGCTAGAAAATTTCCAAATGCAGAGGTTATTAATAGTTATTGGGTTGGTGAAGATGGTAAATATGCTTGGTATGAAGTTATTATGGCTGATAGAGCCCAGGCTTCAAAGCATCCAAGCTTTGCTTGGCTTGCAAATCCAGCAAACAAAAGAAGAGTTTATAGAGGATTAACATCTGCTGGAAAAAAATCACGCGGGCTAAGGAAAAAAGGCCCATCTGCAACAAAGTTCAGACCAAGCAAAAGGAGTAAAGGAACCAAATAATGTTTTATGACATATTTTTGCCACAAGCGAATGAAAGTGAGCTAGCAAACATTGCAAAAGAATTTAATATAAAACCGATTTTTTTATACAATTTCAAAACTAAAAAAGAGCTTCTAAAGAAAAAAGAAGAGCTTCAAAAACAAGGCATTTCTTGCTATGTTGGATCTTATATAAAACCAAATTCAGCCCAAGACATAAAAAAAGGTGCAAAGCTTTGGCTTGCAAGCGATTTTTTAGCAGTTATAGAGCCTGGCCAATTTATACGACAGGCAGTCAGCAATCCAAGAATTGATGCTGTCTTTGGAGTGCCAAATACATTCGGTAGAGATTATATAGAATACAGAGCAAGTAACTGGAATGTTGTGCTTACAAACATTGCAAAAAAAAGCAAAGTATGTTATGGCATTGATTTTAGCCAAATTTTAAAATGCTCTGGTTTTCTGAGAGCAAAGTTAATTGGAAGGGAAATGCAAAATATAAGACTTTGTCGAGGTAAAATACCAATTTTAATTGCTAGCTTAGCAAATGAGCCTTGGCAAATACGTTGGCCAACAGATCTAGCTGCCTTTGGCAGAATTTTAGGCTTAAATGCACCACAATCTAAAGCAGCAGTTTCTACATCATACAAATTTATTATTCGAAGAAAAGAGGAAAGACGCTCGCCGACTTTCATTATGCCAGGTGTTAAACTCATCGAGCAATAAAAATTTTAATAAAATTTTAATGAATTTTAAAAAAATAATAAAAAAAAATAAATAATTTTTATAAAAATTTATAAAAAATTAATAATTTTTAACTAATTGGTAGTTAATTACGAAAAATTTAAATATTTAATTGTTGATATATTGTTGCTGTCCGACCTCCGGTTTGGGCAGTAGGCAGGCGTGGGTACCTCCTTAAAACCCAGCCTGATGGCTGTGTTGGGAAGAGCGGTTTCTGTCAGTGGCCAGCCCGCGCTTGCTTTTATATTTGCCTTTTTTTATTTACTTTTCACTTTTCTTAATGTATTTCTCCTTCGCTAATTTTTTCTATTTTTATTTTTTCTTTGTATGTTTGCAAAGGTTTATTTTTATAATATACACTTCCTGCTTTTGTTTCCAATGTAATTTTGACAAAATCATCGAGGCTCAACTCTTGGACTGGCTTCTTTTCTACACCTTCAACAAATACATCTGCTCCTGGATCTGTTTGGCTTACTGTTAAAATTCCTAATTGTCCACTATTTTTGTCTTCGCAAGCAAGCAACATACCTTGCGAGAGCACACCACGAATTTTTGCAGGCTTAAGATTTGCAACAACAATGATTTTTTTGCCTTTAAGTTCTTCTTGCTTGTATGCACGTTTAATTCCAGCCACAATTTCTCTTTCTCCAAATTTGCCCAAACTTATTCTTAATTTGTAAAGACGGTCTGTTTCTGGAATATCATTTACTTCTAATATTTCGGCTACTTTTAGGTCTAAAGCCGAAAATGGATCTTCAAGTTCTGCTTGACTTATTTTATTGAATAAATGTTCGCCTTTGATTATTTCTGCGCCAGACTTTAACTTTCCCCAGCATAAATTTTTAAGCAAAGGAATTTTTGACTGTCCAAGTTGTGCAGCCAACTTCGTAGCAGTTTCCGGCATAAAAGGCCATATAAGTGCTGTGACAAATCTAAGACCTTCAGCAAGATTGTACAGCACTGTTGGCAAGTGTGGAGAATTTTCTTTTGCTAGTTCCCATGGCTTTTCTGTATCTATGTATTTATTTAGAGTATGAACATAAGCCCAAATTGCTTCTAGTGCTTTATGAAAATCTAAATTTTGCATAGCCTCTTTTGCTTTTTTTAGCGTGCGCTCACCTTCTACAGCCACCTCAATTTCTTCTAATTTGTAGCGCTTTGGTTTTGGTATTTTTTTGGCAGAAAATTTTTCTAGCAATGTTAATACTCTTGCAACGAGGTTTCCAAGACCATCTACAAGCTCAGAATTGTGTCTCGTCAAAATGTCTGAAAACTTAAAATCAAGATCTTCTCCAAAAGGTGCGCTTCGCAGCAAACAATACCTTACAGAATCTGCACCAAACTTTTGAACTAAAAAGTTTGGATCTATTACATTGCCCAAGCTTTTAGAAATTTTTTGACCTTCAACCATTATCCAGCCATTTACAACAAGTTGCTTTGGCAACGGCAAGCCGGCAGACATGAGCATTGCAGGCCAAATAACTGCATGAAACCAAAGATTGTCTGCACCAAAATATTGATAATCTGGAGGCCAAATTTTTGTATAACTTTTTGAAGGCCAGCCAGTTCCGGTCAAATAATTTAACAAAGCATCAAACCAAACATAACAAACAAACTCTTGCTCCAAAGGGAAAGGAATTCCCCATTTGAATCTTGATCTTGTAATAGAAAGATCTTTAAGTCCTTCTCGCAAAATTTTTTGTCTAACTTCTTCAATTTTTGCTCTTGGTTTAATAAAGTCAGGATTTTGTTTGTAAAAATCTAGCAATTGTCCAGCATATTTAGAAAGTCTAAAAAAATAAGCTTCTTCTTCCATATATTCTACTGGCTTTTTATGTATTTTGCACATACCTTCTACTATGTCAGCATCAGAAAGATACGCTTCGCACCCAACACAATAATATCCTTTATATTTACCTTTGTAAATGTCTTTTGAAATTTGTTTGATGAATTTTTGCACACCTGTTTTATGTTTTAGATATGTTGTTCTGTAAAATTGATCAAAATCAATGTTTAGAGCTCGCCAAGCATTTTCAAATTTTACAGATATTTCATCGACAAAAGCTTGCGGCTCTTTACCAGCAGCCTCTGCAGCCCGCAATATTTTTAATCCGTGCTCATCAGTGCCTGTTTGGAAAAAAACTTTCTCTCCTAATGATTTGAGCCAACGCGCATGACAATCTGCAGCGATTTTTTGATACGCATGTCCTATATGTGGTAATGAATTGACATAATCAATTGCTGTTGTAATGTAAATTTTCTTTTTAGTTGCGGACATATTTTTTGGATTAATTACTCTAATAAAAATCTTTCCAAATTATTATTGCATAAATTTAAAGTTGCATGAATTTGAAAAGTCCCGCCTGCCGGATTTGAACCAGCGACCTCCCGGGTCCAGCTCAGCAAAACTGCACTCCCGTGCAGGGCTGTCTACAGCCGGACGCTCTACCAGTCTGAGCTAAGGCGGGACAATTTCATTTTTAATTTTGATTTTAAAAACTTTCTGAGTCTAATAAAAACAATCTTTAAGAAATCATACAACCAATATATTAGAAGAGGAGTTAAATGAAGATGTTAGTTTATAATACCCTCACACATAAAAAAGAAGAATTTAAACCCATCCATGGCAAAAATGTTGGTATTTATGTATGTGGAATTACAGCGTATGACGTTTGCCATTTAGGCCATGCTAGATGTGCGGTTTCTTTTGATATTATAATTAATTATCTGAAGCATAAAGGGTACAATGTATTTTATGTTTCAAATATTACCGATGTAGGCCATTTAACAGAAAATATGATTGTAGAAGATAAAATTGAAAAAAGGGCGAGAGAAAAGAAACTAGAGCCAATGGAACTTGTAGATACTTACATAAGAGAAAAGGAAAGAGACTACGCAGCATTAAAAATCACTCCGCCCAATATACAACCAAGGGCAACAGGGCACATAGTGGAAATGATAGATACTATTAAAATTTTATTAGAAAAAGGTTATGC
The DNA here is from genome assembly GCA_049969975.1 of Candidatus Nanoarchaeia archaeon. Classification (GTDB taxonomy): domain Archaea; phylum Nanobdellota; class Nanobdellia; order UBA10117; family UBA10117; genus JAWAPU01. The sequence continues at coordinate 3,315 of JBMFNW010000009.1, read as the reverse complement.
TTATGAAAAAAATGGTTCTGTCTATTTTGATGTTGATGAATTTTTAAAAAGAAACCCAAATACAGATTTTGGTAAACTCTCAAGAAAGAAAATAGAAGAACAAATAGCCGGAGCTAGATTTGAAGTACACCCTGATAAAAAGAAACCGTATGATTTTGCTCTTTGGAAATTAGCTTCTCCTCAACATATTATGAAATGGACTTCTCCTTGGGGTAAAGGTTATCCTGGCTGGCATATCGAATGTTCTACTATGGCTACTAAATATCTTGGACAGCCTTTTGATATTCACGGAGGAGGCATAGAACATGCAATGCTGCATCACGAATGTGAAATTGCTCAGGCGGAAGCTGCAACAGGGAAAAAATTTGTTAAGTATTGGCTGCACGTGGGGATGTTAAATGTTGAAGGAAAGAAAATGTCAAAATCTTTAGGAAACTTTGTTACAATAAAAGATGCCATCAATGCTTCCAGCCCAGAAGCTGTCCGCTTGTTAATTGCCCAAACTCATTATAGAAGTCCTCTAGATTATACTAAAGAAGCACTATTAGCAGCCCAAAGAGGAGTAGAAAAACTTGACATTTTTGCTTCAGAGATTTTAAGCATAAAAGAAGATCCGCCTACTAAAGAATATAATAAAGAAGTTTCTGCATTAGTGCAAAAAGTCAGAAAAAAATTTGAAATGGCAATGGATGATGATTTTGATACACCTACAGCTCTTGCTGAAGTTTTTAGTTTTATTTCAAACATAAATTCATACATTTCTAAAGGAGAATTAAATAAAGAAAATGCAGAAGAAGTATATTCGTTTTTAAAAGATTTTGATTCGATCTTTAAAGTATTGCCTGAGAAAAAGAAGCCAGTTATAGAGAAAGAATTTTTAGAAAAACTTCTAAAAATACGTGAAATTGCTCGGCAGAAAAAAGAATATGAAATTTCAGATGCAATTAGAACAGCTTTAAAAGGTATTGGTGTGATTGTCGAAGATACAAATGGAAAAACTAAAATAAGGTTTTCTTAGACAGAAACTTAATTTATAAAAAACTTATAAAAAACTTTAGTACTCTTCTTCAAATTCGGCAATTGGTGGTTTAGACCTTATCAAAACTGAGTTTGAAATGTATGTTTTTGTTTCTCTGCCTTTTCCGTGCTTTCCTTTTGCCGGCGGTAAGATTACTGCGCCAACAATGTTTAGTGCAGATTTCACATCATAAGTAATATTTTTTTCTTCGCCGGGCCAAAGAACATCATATTTCCAAAATAACTTGGCAGCGCCTTCTGCAGATTTAATAAGTGCTGGTCTGTGATCTGCTTTGACAAGTTTGAGTGGAGTTGGTATGTTATCTTCTACAATTACGTGTTGTAGTGGCTTGCTAGAATTATTTTTTACAGAAATTTTTACTCTTAGTGCTTTTTCTGATCTTAAAACATTTTTTGTTAGGATCAATTCTTGTCTAAAGTACCAAGCCCCAACGTAACTTAAGAATAATATTGCTAGAAGCAAAGCAAGCAGTGGAACATAGCTTATTTGATATTTAATTATTTTTTTCTCACCAACATTTAAATAAAATGGCCAAGCAATTTCAAAAGCATTTTCTAATTTTTGTATTTCAGGTTTTAATTGGGTATGTAAGAAAAGCTTTTGCCAAGATGGAATTTGTATTTTATAATAATTTATTGCTTCTGTATTTCCAACATTTTCAAGAACTACAGTATAACCAGTTCCGAGAAAACTTTTTGTTTTAGATACGTCCACTTTAATACTTTCTTTTGGTACAATGTATGTATTGTATTTGTTTTCTGAAACCAAAATATTATCTTTGTAAATATTTAGTTTGAATGGATATACACCTACCTTCGTGTTTGTTGGTATGTCTAGTTGGGAATTCCATACCAGCGCAGCTTCGCCAGCTTTAAGCGAAGGTATTTTAAGCTCGATTGGATTTGACAAAAGTGGGGAGCTAAGCACGCCTTTTGTTTCTGGTACTGGCAGTGCGCCATCATTTTTTACTATTAAATTTACTTTTGTTTGACCAGGAACAATTTTTTCTGGTATGCCCCATTGCGGTACAAGATGTGGTTGTTCTGAAATAACGTTTAATTTGACAAGCGCACTTCCTCGAAGTTCTTTTTTAGAACTAGAATATGCTTTAACTTCTATGGCATAAGGACCTGCTTTGATGTCTGGAGGCGGACTTATTTTAAGTGCGACTTCCGCAAATCCTCCATTTGGTACAAAAATTTTAGAGGGCTCTACTTTTATATAGCCCCAATTTAGGTTTGCAGGCCTAATTTCTAAGTATTCGCTTGGCCCGGAATTAATTATTTTTAAAGAATAAATTGCAGTGTCATTCCAATCTACAGAATCTTTTATTGGTGTGATTATGAAATCAACTGTCGCTGCACTCGCCATTGTTAGGCCAAAACATAGATTAAATAGCAAAATCGATGCATATAAAAGCCAGCGTGCCATGTTTAAATTAAATTTTTAATATTTAAATACTTTACTATTTGCTATTTGACTTCACTAGAAAGACCGATACTCGCTGAAAGATTAGTTAGCCGAAAAAAGAATTTCCCTGTAGTTCTAGAAAATAAAATTCAAAAAAATAAAAATCAAACTCCTCTTAATAGCCTTGCCTCTTCTCCCTCTTCGATTCCAAGTTCTCTATATTCTTCTTTTATGTCAGCTAGCTCAGCTTCTAGCTGCTTCTTTCTTTGTACTAAAAACCTTACGAGCTGGTTAAGAATCTTTTTTTTCCTCACCTCAATCCCACTAGACCAGCCGCCCCTCCTTTCGCGTTCGATCAGCGCAATCTCTTTTCTTATATCTTTTAGTATTTGAAAAGTCTCCCATGTCTCTTTTCTCTCTATTCCAAGATCTCTCTCTAATATCCTTGCAAGGTGCACATCTAGCTGCTCTTCTTTTAGCTCTTCTATACTTACTACCATTTCGCTCACAAAATTACTTTCAAGCATTAGTCAATTTTTCTACTTCTCCCTTTGGAGAAATTATTAAAGGTCTTGATTCTGCCAAAGCTCTTGCAACTTTTTCTCTTGCACTTTCCAACAAGCGCCAAACTGTTCCTCTAGAAGTTTTCATTCTTTTTGCAATTTCTTCTTGAGTTAGCTTTTCCAAATCGCTAAGCCTTAAAGCCTCGAATTCAGGGTAAGTTAGCTCTATTGGTTTTAAATTTGCTATAGGATTTGGAACGAATTCTTTAACATGTGGTATTTGAGAGAGATATAAATAACTAAAGGGTCTTCCAGGTCCTCCTTTTCGCCAACACCATCTCCATCATGGCATAATAGTTTAAT
>JBMFNW010000008.1:0-23930 GCA_049969975.1 Candidatus Nanoarchaeia archaeon | reverse complement strand
GTTTCATTTGTTTCATTTGAATTTATATCTATGGCTTGTCCTTGAATTTGAAATATCGGCTCTTGCTTTTGTTCTTGCTTTTCTTTGTAAATTATATTTTTCCAAACAATATCTGTTTCTTTGCACAAGCCGGCTTCATAAACTTCATTTTGAGTTTGGAAAGGAATAGGTAGACCTTTTTCTGTTTCAATGTAAATTCCTTCTGAGCAAATAGCAGGCTTATATTGACCAAATACAATATGTACTTGGAGAAATTGTTGGCTTGCATTTGCTTGTACTGCAAGCTTGTTTTCCCAAATTTGTTGATTTGCACTGAATGCACCAAAAGGAACCCAATGAAAGCTGTACGAAATCATTACAATCAACACAAGCAAAAGCAAAACTATTGTGCTTGGCGAAATTTTAATTTTAAATTTCTTAGTGGCCATTACTTCATATTGGACTATTATATTTTTAAAGCTTATTTTAATATTTTTTTAAAATTTAAAAGAATTATGATTCAAATGCGCCAGCCGAGATTCGCACTCGGGTCCTGCGCTTGGCAAGCGCATGTCCTACTACTAGACTACTGGCGCACATCAAATATATGATATCGAATATATTAAGATATTTAAAAATTTATTCATTCCTATTTTCCTATTTTATTAAGGCAAAGTTTTTATTTTAAGCAAAATAATTATTGCTCATGGAGAAGAAAAAAATAAATGGCTTGCATGCAGCAGTTGTTGATTGTTTGCTTAAAAAAGCTATGGAAAAAGAGCCACCTACGGAGCCGGAAAAACCAACAAAACAAGATCCTAAAGAAATAGAAAAATTAGTTAATGAACTTAAAGCAAAAGCTGCAGCAGGCTTTAAAGTTAAAAAATAAGTTGAAAATAAAATTAGACGGAAAAATAATACAAAAATAGCAATAAGTGCAATAAGTATTATATTTTGATTAACTCGCCGTTCTTAGGAGCTAAAGCATCTATACCAAATCTAGACTTAATTTCTGTTGCAAATTTTTCACAATAATCGCCGTGCATACAAACAACTTTTTGTGGTGAAATTTTTTGTACAAATTTTAAAAGCTCAGATCTACCAGCATGAGCTGAAAAATCAAAAGAAATAATTTTCATTTTTACTTTTAGATTTACTGCGCCTAAAATATATTGCCCAGTATCAAGCAAATAGCGCCCAGCAGTCTTAGGTATTTGATAACCTGTAAATATGATTGCGCAGTCTTCTCGTGTGTAAAGATGTTTCATATAATATACAATTGGTCCACCTTCCATTGCAGCCCCTGTTGTTAAAATAACACAGGGCTCGCGCATTGCATTATTGCGCTCTTCATTTTCATACAATTGAATGGCTTTTTCAGCAGCATCGTGTAAAGCATCAACATCTCTAACAAATTCTGGATGCGAAAGTGCAATGTCTGTAGCATCTTTTGCCATGCCGTCCAAGTAAATTGGCCAATCTGCACCGAATTGATTTAATATCATCAAAATTTCTGGTGCCCTAACTGCATAAACAGGCAACAGCGCAATTCCTCCATTATCAACAACTTCTTTTATAGCTGTATAAAGCCTTTTTTCTTCCTCTTCTCTTGGTGGATGCTCTCTATTGCTATAAGTGCACTCTGTAAACAAAACATCAATGTTTCCTGCATCGAGCCTTGCACCAGAAACCACTTTCGTTGGCTCTAATTTAAAATCGCCTGTGTAAAGAATTCTTTTACCTTGACTCTCTAAAATAAAAATAGAGCTTCCAGGCATGTGGCCTGCATCCCATACTTCGATGTGCGTTTTAGAGCTAAGCCTGATTGTATCGCCATAATTAATTCTTTTAATTGCACGTCTGAGGGCAACAATATCTGTTGGAGAATAGCGAATTGGAAGCCCTTTTATTTTTGCAACTTTAAGCGCATCTCTAAGCAAAAGATCTAAATAATCAGAAGTTGCGGATGTTGTATAAACATTACAATGCGTCTTTCTAAACAAAAGAGCAGAACATCCTAAATGATCTAGATGACCATGTGTTAAAAATAAGTCTGTGACTGGGTGCTTTGGAAAAAGTGGAACTTCACCAGTCTCTACTTTAACACCATAATCAAAAATAATGCCTTTATCAGTTTTTAAATAAAGTGCACTTCTACCTACTTCCCTAAAACCTCCAAGACAATAAGCATCCATAACTTTTGCTTGAATATTTGAAACTACTTTTTAGTTTTTTCTTTTGTTTTTTCTTGTGTTTTTGTTACATCTACACCATACTTCTTTAAAGCTTCAGCATGTGCTTTGATTAAAGCATCTACAACGCCGATTAAACGTACAAATTCTTCTCTTTCTTTTAACAAAGTCATTAATGCTCCTTTGTGAAATCCAATTTCTTCTTCATTTGCCATACGATTATGAATTTTTTAGCTTTTATAAATCTAACTTATTGCCAACTTATTAAATTCAGAAATCTTTTAAAACGCATAAGTGTAAAAGAATTTTAATGGCTTTAGCAGAATTTAAACCTAAATTACTAATTTATGAAAGTTTACTATTTTTGGTTATTCAAGCACTTGCAATTTTGGCTGGACATAGAGTGGTTGCACTCGGAGAAGCAAGCATACCTCCACCAGAAGGAGGTATTTTTAGACTGGGGCAAATTTTGCTTGCATTTGGAATTGCAATAGTTATAATGATTATTGTATTAAAATTTCTAAAAACTAAATTTACATTTAATATATTTTTTGCACTTTTAATATTTGTTGGGTCTCAAGCAATTTTCGGCGCTTTTCTACCATTTATACCATCAATTGCACTTGCAGTTGCTCTTATTGCAATTAGGTGGAAGTTTCCAAATTTAATAACGCATAATTTAGCAATAATTTTTGGTGTTGCTGGTGTTGCTATGATATTGGGTATAAGCTTAAGGCCTTGGCCAGAGATAATTTTGCTTCTCATAGCTCTTTCAATTTATGACTTTGTTGCAGTTTTTAAAACAAAATTCATGATAAATTTGTTTAAACAACTTTTACGACGCGGGGCACCTTTGGCTATTATGGTACCAGAAAAACCAACGGCAATGAAAGAACATGTGGCAAAAGTTTCAGTAAAAAAACTCAAAGAGAAAGATAAAAAAGTTTTGATGTTGGGTAGCGGAGATTTAGCTTTTCCAACTATTTTTGCAGTCTCTGCCTTTGTCACGATTGGTTTAATACCAACTTTAGCAATAATCGCCGGCTCGCTGGCTGGCTTAACTGCAAATCACTATTTGCTAACAATTAAGAAATTCAAATTCATACCTGCACTTCCTCTAATAGCTATTTTTAGTATTTTGGCATTTCTCATAAGTTTGATTTTTTAAATTTAGAAGAAATCTTCTTGAGGAAGCGGTTGTTGAAGTTGTCCTCTTTCGCGCAAATATTCTGTAGCCAATATCCAATATATCAAACCTAAAGAGCGCACTCCTTTATTATTGCAAGGTATGACAAAATCAATGTATTGGAAAGTATTATTTGTGTCACAAAGTGCAATAATAGGTATTCCAGATACAAATGCATCGTGTACTGCATTTCTATCAGGAAGCGGATCTGTTACAAAAAGAATTTTTGGCTCTATAAAATTTTTCAAATCCAAATTTGTCATGATTCCTGCAGGATATTTCTCAGTAAAGACTTTAATGCCTGTATATTTGCCAAAAGCTCGTGCGGCCTTCCAACCATTTTCCCGCCTGCAAACAACTAAAATATCGTTTGGTGAATATTTAGAAAGTAATTTTGCAGCATAACGTAATCTTTTATCAATTTCAGCCAAATTTAGCGTACATAAACCTTGTTGGTTGATTTTGTAAATAAATTTGGCCATATCTTTTGTTCTGACTTTTGTTCCAATATACGTGCCCGCTGCAAGATACTGTTCAATAGGTACTAGCAACTTTTGTTCCGTGGTACGATCGACTTCTGGCATATTTTTGCAAAGTTTAAATGATTTTAAAAGGCTTTCTTTTTGGCTTTAAGCAATGCTTTCTTCAATCTTTAAAAGCCTTTGCAACTTAACAAGGCGTTCTTTCCCCCCAATGCCGAATTTGACAAAAGGGACTTGCCATGCAAAAGCCAAATCCGCTATTGTTGTATCTAAAGTCTCTCCAGATCTATGCGAAATAATTGGAGTTATTCCATGCGCGCATGCATAATCTAATACTTCTTTTGCTTTTATAAGAGAACCAATTTGGTTTGGCTTAATTATTACTGCATTTATTGCTTTTTTATCAACTGCTTGCTTTAATCTTGCTAAGTTTGTTGCGATTAAGTCATCGCCGCAAACCAAAGCAAACCGCAATTCTTTTAGAAGTTTAGCAAAATCACCAAATGCTGCTTGTTGAAATGGATCTTCTAAGTAAAATAAGCCAAATTCATAAGCTAATTGTGAAATATATTTGAAATGCTCTCGTGTGCCAAGCTCGCCAATGTCATGCCAGTGATACTTATTATGCGCCCAAATATTTGAAGCTGCGAAATCGCAGCCAAGTTCTACATCTGCAGGCAAATTTTTGGCTACAAGTTCTAATACTTTATGTGCTGGCTTATTAAAAATCCAGGCATTTTCAACAGTTCTTTTTTTAGTTGAAAGCCTGCCAATTGAAAAATAAATTTGTCTGGCAAGTTTAAAATCTTCTTTAAAACTTTTTTCTCTAGGAGATATTAAAACTTCTTGAATATCAAAATTGCTTTTTGGCGCATGTGCGCCTCCCCCAACAATGTTTGCAAGAAGCCTCGGCATAGTATTTGCTTTTGGATTTATTACTTGCCAAAGAGCTTTATTTTGCTCTTTTGCCAAAGCATTTAAAATTGCAAACTCGAGTGCGATGCGAGGATTTCCTCCCAAAATTTTTAAATAAATCGAATCTAGTATGTGCAAATCTTCAAAGCACTCTATTTTTAAACCAATTAGTTTTTTTGACAGCTTAGAATTTATATAAGAAACAACTTCTCCAACAGGCATACCAAAATCTAGCACTTCAAATTTCGATTTAGAAGTACCAGATGGTGCAGCACCAGAGCAACCATTGACAAAAATTCGAATTGTTGGCTTTCTTCTACAATCCAATATTTGTTGAGCTCTAACAGTTTTAATTCGCATTAGTGTTTCTCTTCAAATTTTTGAGGCTTCGGCCTTCTAATTGAAATTGGAAGCACGCCCGCCTCAAACTCTAGCCTTGCTATTTCAGTTGTATCGTACAAATCTTCTGGCCTTTTAATGAGTAAAGGTGCACCCATTGCAAGCTGAAGAGCACGAGCACCAATAATTCGTGCAATTTCATACTTAGTATATTTTGATTTTTGCATTTTGTCCTCCTTACTTTCTTTCTTCTTTACTATCTTCAAGCGCTTTTTTAATTATTTCTCTAAGCTCTTTGCTTTTTTCTTTTGCTAATTCGAGCAGCCCTAAAACTTCTTCTTTTGAGAAAGTACCATCTCCGCCTTTTTGCATTGCTGTTAAAGTACCATCAGATAGTGTTGATATTGAAAGTCTTGCATCCATAGCTTGCTCTTCTTTTTTATCAGGATCTAAAAATATAAAATCGCCCAATTTAGCAAAAGTTGTTAAAATTGGAAAATCTTTTAACTTAAGTTTTTGGTCTGTAAGTTCTTTATACAAAACACTATTATTTGTAGAATCGTATTTCGGAAACCTTGCAGTCGATAGTGCTGCCACTGCACCAAGCGATGCTGCATCAAACAAATTTCCTTCATCATTTACAGGATAAATATCTATGAAAATAATCCACACTTTTTCTTTTGGTTTGATACAAAGCTGGCCAAAATCAAGACTTCCAGACTCTCGAATTCCGCGATCAACGACGCGTGCAAGTTCGACTGCTGCTGGTGTTGGCGGTCCAGGTTCAAATTCTGGAGATGCTATTGGGCAAAGCTCTGCATTTGTTATTAAAACGCCTTCATCAGGCGTGTCTGGAAATGGAGCGTCTACATCAAATTTAACTCCTACAAGCACTTCTGTTTTTCCAATTTTTACTCTTGCAGAACCATTTGCATGTGGTATTGGGTTTAGCTCTAAAGTAATTGGTCTATATTCCATTAACCGACGTCCATCATATCTTGCATTTTTTGCTAAAAGCGCGCTAATGAGATTTTTATAACTACTCATTTTGTCCTCCTTCAAATTGTCTCTCTGCAAATTCTTCAACTTTATACTTCTCTTTCAATGCAGCAATTTGTTTTTCATAGATGTTAGAACATGCTTGAAATGCCATTTCTAACATTTTATTTATTTCTTCTTTTGTAAGCTGGCCATCCATTTGTAACAAAGTTATTCTTTTAGTTCTTGGCATAATGGCAATTGGCATATCTGCTTCGCCATAATTATCTTCTGCCTCATTCAAATCAAGTATGAGTTTGCCATCAGCCTTTCCACAAGCAATTGCTGCAACTAAATCTCGCATTTCAATACCTGCATCTGCTAAAGCTACTGCTGCAGCATTTATCGCGGCAGTTCTTGTACCTGCGCTTGCATTAGTTACTTCTACATAAACATCTATTTTTGTTCTTGGATATTTATCTAAAAATATGGCTGGCGCTAAAGCATCACGCATGATTTTTGAAATCTCGATGCTTCGCCTGCTTGGACCTGGTCTTGCGCGATCTGTTGTAGAAAATGCAGCCATGTCATAAACACATTCTAAGTATGCTTTATCTTGGATTGCTAAATGTTTTGGTATAACTTCTCTTGGCCCATAAACCGCAGCCAATACGTGTGTCTGACCAAGTTTTAAACTGCAAGAGCCGTCTGCTGCTGGTATAACTCCAACTTTTATTTCTACATCACGCATTTGTTCTGGTAGCCTGCCATCAAGCCTTTTTCCATTTACTATTAAATGTTCTGGTGCACCTACTTTTGTCATTTGCTCACCTCTTCAAGCATTTTTTTAATTCTATCAGTTAAGCCTTTTGTATGAGCTTCAGCACCAATAATTTCAATTACTTTTGCTACTATTGCTTCTTTTTCTGGTGTACCTTTTGTCCATATCCAACCATTTTGACCAACATAAATTTCACAACCCGTTGCTTGTTTAATCATAGTTATCATGCTTCCCTGCCTACCAATTACACGAGGTATTTTAACAGGAGAAATTTGAAGCAAAGTTCCGCCGCGCAACCTTCTATAAGGCTTTCTTGCTGCAGTGAGTTTTACAAGTTTTGTTTCAGTAACAGAAATAACTTCTGCAAAAACATAATCTCCTATGTCAAAAATTTTTGACAAATCCATTCCTTTTGTTATAAATTCTGTAGTTCCTTCTGCAAGCGGTAAGTCTGCAGCGTATGGCGAATTTATATCGACTGCCCAACCGCCTGGTGAAATTGCTACAATTTTACCAATTACAACATCGCCTTTTTTAGGAATGTATCTGCCTGCAAAAGGTATTACTTTTATAATTCTGCCTTTGATAGAAACCATACCTACTGTCGAAGCAAGTATTTTTTCTCCTTCTCTGTATGCTTTTCCCGAAGGCAGAAATTCAAGCCCTTCAGCAAGCAATTCTCCAGGCACAACTATATCTCTATCTTTTACATAAAGTTTTCTTAAATTCTCCATATCTCCTCCAAATTTTCAAATTCGTTTTCAAATTCAAATTTTTCTAAATTTTTCATACAAATTCTCCGTATCTTTTTACAATCTCAACATCATCAAGACGAAAGCTTTATTTTAACTCTACTTTTTAACTTCTTCAATGATTGCTTCTCCACTAGTTAGCTTGTTAATGAAAGACCAAATTTCAGTCTTTAAGCCAGCAGGACATTCCATTTTGAATTTTACCGAGCCATCATTTTGCCACTCCTCATCAAACAAAGAGTATTTTTTCTTCAATGCAGAATATGCACTTCCAGTATGTCTTGCTGGCAAATAAACTGTAAATCTTGCTTTTTCAAAACTTAGCGGCAAAACCGACTGAAGTTGCTTTATCACAGATTCTAGCTGGGCTTCAGCTGGTTGGTAAGCATCAATGTGTACTTTGGCTTGCTCCATAGCAAGTTCTATTCGTTGTATTGGATGCGGCAGTCCTGTTCGCGGATCTGCAGCATTTTGATGAATATATTCAATTATTTTTTTGCGTTTAAGTTCATAGAAACGTTTTCTTTGCTCTTCTGTTAAAGAAAGTTCGCCCTTTCTCAAAATAATTTTGGCTGCTTCTATTGGATCTTCTGTGCCAAGCCACTGAAGCATTTTTGCACTCGATTGCTTTTCTCCTTTTTTTGCATCTTTCCAAACATCATAAGTTTCTAAAAATTCCCTTGGATCAATTTCCTTTCCTTGTCTAAACTCGAGTGCTTTATCAGGGTCTTTTAATACAATTTCAAAGTTTTCTCCTCCCTTTTTTAAGCGAGCTATATTAAAAGAAACTTTCTCTCTTACAAAAATATGTGCCGGCTTTCCAGCCATTTTACTCTTTCAATTCAATTTTTTCTACACCTTTTTCAGTTACTATACAAGCTTCTAGTCTTTCAAAATTAAATTCTTTGCCCAAAATTTCTTTAAATACTTCTGCTGCTAATTTTTTTGCATCCTCTAATTTAAAATTGTCTTTATATTTGTGTTCTAATATTTTGTTTGCTTCGGCTGAGTTTGCACCAAGTGCATGTGCTAAATATTGTGTATAAGTACCTGATGGATCTGTTTCATAAAGTTGCAAGCCTTTTTTATCGAGTCCTGCAAAAAGAAAACCAACTCCAAAAGGCCTTATTCCGCCGTACTGTGTGTACGCCTGCTCTAAATCAGAAATATGTTTTACTACCTCTTCTACCAATGGTGCCTCGCCGTATGTAAGCCTGTGCTGTTGTGCAAAAAGGCGAGATTTTCGAATTAAAATTCTAGCATCAGAGGTAAAACCTGAAAAAGTTGCAATGATTTTTTCATCTATTGAGAAAATTTTGCGGACAGAGTCTGCAACAATTAATTTTTCTGTTAGGCGCCTATCCGCAGCTAGCAAAACACCATCTTTGTAAACAATACCTAAAGTAAGGGCACCATGACCAACAGTTCTTTTTGCATACTCAACTTGTAAAAGCCTGCCCTCTGGAGACCAAATAGTTATTGCTCTATCATAGCCCATTGCTTGTTGTGGAAGTATTTGCATGTTTGTCATTTTTCTAAGTTAATATAATGGTATTTTAAACTTTTCTACACTTCAAGTTTAAGAACTTATTTCTTTTTGCAAATCTTTCAATTTTGCTACAGAGCCGGATACCCTCAACACACTAAGCCTTGCAGGGCTTTCTTTAATTGTCTTAATTAATGCAAGCACGCTTTTTAATTCATCAACAAATGTGTGCGCACACTTTAAAATAATAGTTTTACCATTCCAAGTTTCAGTTAAAACTAAAATGCTTGCTTGAGCAGTTCCAAATTCGCCTAAAAATTGCAATGCTGAATTAATTATTGCATTTTCAATATCATTTGCATTGATTTGTTTTGAAACTTCAACTTTTAATAACAAATATCTTTTCCTTTCTCGTACTGTTGGTGGAGAAAGCTTTAACTTAGATTTCAGCACTTTTGGCATTAATTTTGATTTTTATGTTCTTATTCTATTTTAAATACTTGATCTTTTGGGCGCACAGGTTGATTTACTTTAAGTCCAATAGATTGGCCTTTTTTCGCAACTTTAACTTGTTTGTGTTCTATTTGCATCGATTGTGCTATTTGTTCAAAGTTTGTTTGTGGGCCTTCTATAGAAATTTTATCGCCCTCTTTAAGCTCATCGGACAATTCAACAACAGCAACAGAGATTTTATTAAAAAAATGTGTTACTGTTCCAATGAGCTTCTTTTTTGGTATTGCTGGCTTTGCCTCTTTGCCAATAGAACTTTCAATTTTTTTATCTTTTTTAATTGCCATGTTTCCCTTATTTGAAAATAAATTCCCTTTATTTAAAAGTTTTGGAATTATAATTTGCTAGGCTTTTGGCTTGGTCCATTTTAGCTTTTTAGCTTTTCGACCAAGCTTCAACATATATTTTTCACACTTTCCAGAACAAAAATAAAGAATTTTTCCACTGTTTAAAATAAGTGCTTTACCAGAAGTTCTGTCAAAAGTTTTGTTACAATAGGAACATGTTGGCATTTTAATCCTCCACTTCAACAGCATCACCTAATGCTTGGCCAGGCAAGCCTTTTTCTGGAAAATGCACGCGCACAGCACCTTTATTTCCGTGCGCTTGAGTAATAATTCCTTCTATTTTCTTGCCAGTGGGAGATGTCCAAGTGACTTTTTTCCCAATAACTTTTTTTGTCTCATCTTTATTGTTTATTCCATCTATTTTAACTATCATTTGCTTGGGCTTTTTAACTTTTGGACTTCCCCGATAATTAACTATTACACCTTTCATAAAATTGGTTTTTGAATGTGGTTTTAAAAAGTTTGCGCGTATTACGCGCCGATAACTATTTGCAAATCTTCTTTGAGAATCTTTTTTAAGCTATCAATTGTTTGTCGAGTAATTTGTGTTGGCGAGCCAGCAAATTTCTCTAAAGCAGCATCAATTTCTTTTAGCGTGGCCGGCTTTTCATCTACTAAATTGCCGTCTTTATCAATCGAATATTTCAAAATTGGTGTTTTTGGATCAGATGTGTCTTTTATTATGTATGCAATGTTTGAAAGTAGCCAAATATCTGCCTTTTTAGTCCCTTTAGCATAAGTTGCAGATATTTTAAATTTCTCTATTTTTTTACCTTTTTCAGCTCGGATTAAGTCGAATGTTGCTTTTGCCAGCCTATCTTCTTCAAAGTAAAGTGAATCTAATTCGTATAAATTTGTTTTTGGCTCTTTTTTAAGTTCAACTATGCGTGTTAAAATATCTAAAAATCTCGCTGGTGCTAACTTTTTCGCAACCAAGTTTGTTTTGAACAAATCTATTGCAGAAAACTCTGTTGCTCGCACACCAATTACTGCCAAAGCAGCCATTACATCTTCGAGAGTTTTATCGTACAACTCTGAAATTTTTTTCCTAATTTGTTTGATTTCTAAATCTTTTGCAAGTCTATCTAATCTTTTCAAGTAAGCTTCAGCATTGCTAAATGCCTCCTCAACATCTTTTGCCGAAACTTCTTTTAACTTGCCATGCTCGATATCTTTTCTCAATTGTATAATTTTTTCCAAAACATCTGGCCACTTTTCTTCGAGCAGGCCTTGTTTTACAAATACTTCGCGAAGCATTTGTGGAGTCTCGCGAGGATCTTTCGGAGGAATGCCTACGAGCATAAGAATTCCTTGACTTGGATTAAGACATGCCCAAAAGAAATCCTCTTGTGCAATTTCTCGCAACTTATATTTTGTTCTATTTAAAATTTGCTGACCAGATTTTATGTAAGAATCTACTGCTTCTGGTGTTGGGATTATTTTTCCTTGTTTCAGCAAAAGCCTCCAGGGCTGAAACATTCCTCGATCATAAAGTGGAACGCCATCTCGAAGAAATGTGAAAATTACTGCATTTGCAGACCTTATGTTGTCCCACATTTCTGTTAAGATATAAACTTGCACATGAAGTCTGTTCTTGACACCTGCAACCATTGCCGCTTTGTCGGCTAGGCCCAAAATCATAGAATACAGTCTTGCCTTTAGCTCTGGTGCGGTCATTCTCGTTACATCCGTATCATCAATAACTACAAAAGTATCAACATCTGAAGTTTCTGTTGCTTTACCTTTCATAAGCGATCCTGCCAACACATAACACACAACATATTTCTCAAGTTCTTTTAAAACAAGCGATTTGTGAATTTCTGCCAATTTTAATATGCCGAGCCAACCAGAATCGTAAATTGGAAAAGCGATTGTAAAAAGTTTTAAAATATCATATTTACCAGCAAAGCAGGCATTCCAAACTTCGTCCAAACTAACGATCATTATTGTCTCTACTCCAGGTAAAGTTTTAGTTCCAAGTTCTTCAAGCTTTTTTTCAATTTCATCCTTTTTTTTCAATTTTTCTTCATCTGTGCCTTCGAGTGCAACCAAAACAAAAACTACTGGCTTACCATCTTTTTCTTTTGGCGGGAGAAGTGCTATGCTCTGTATTTGCTTAAATGATTTTAGAGCTTCTGCTTTGAATTTTTCACACTTCTCTTTTAAAATATTCATTTGTTCTTTTAATTTTTTAATTTGCTCTTCTGGACTTTCTTCACCAGCAGGCTTTAGCACTTCTGGGCTCGCAGGAGTTATCGGAGGTTGTGGGATTTGTGCAGATGGTAAAGAAATTTTTGGAGCAGTGTATCTCACAAATTCTTCTTTTTTATATTTGGGCATGTTTTAATTAAGATATGATGTTTTAAAAGGCTTGCTAATTAGCCAAGCAAAGGCGAAACTGTAACTTCTAAAATTGCTGCCAAAAAAAGCACACTAATTGAAATTAAAATAAGGTTTAAAGAATCCAATAAAATTTTTTTAAATTTTGGATCTGTTGGTTTGTGCCTTGCTAATGCAACTGATACCATTGCTGCTCCCAAACCACCTATAAAATATGCAGTAATTTCCGGCACGCCGTGTACTAAGTATTTAAATGGGCTCAAAGCAATATTGCCTCTCAATAGACCGCCAATAAGTACGCCTAATACAGCAGCATTCCATTCTAAAACAAAAATTGCTCCAGCACCGTAAATAAAAGCTAGCAAAATACCAACTATGAGTACTTTTAAATTATTA
This sequence comes from Candidatus Nanoarchaeia archaeon, assembly GCA_049969975.1. Lineage (GTDB taxonomy): Archaea > Nanobdellota > Nanobdellia > UBA10117 > UBA10117 > JAWAPU01. Next base: position 11,247 of record JBMFNW010000008.1, on the reverse strand, counting down.
AAAAAAATCGTTACGAAAGCATTGGAAGGGTTTGTCAAAGCACCCAACTCGATACCTCTCCGAGCCAAAATTTCTAATTGTGCAGAGAATAATTTGCTAAAATATGTTGATGGCAGTATTAATGTTAAGCAAATGTATGTAAAAATCATGCCTAAAAACATATAAACAAAAAATTGTAAAGTTGGCCAATGTTGGCCAATAAATGGTCTATGTTTTTCATCTTTTATCTCTTCTAATTTTACTAGCCTTAAATAAATTGGTAAAAAAGCTGCCACAGTCAAAACAAGCATTGTCATGCTTGCTTTTTCAGGAAAAATTAAAATTGCAAGAGTTGCTGCTAGCAAACTGTACAAAAAGCCGAAAAACAACATTTTGTAAGGTTGTTTTTCTATTTTATGCACATTGATGAGCCAGTCTAAAACCATGGCCAATAAGTGAATAGAGAATAGTTTTTAAAACCTTTATGTTTTAAAATTTGTATGGCAATCGAATTTACTTCACTAAATATTGTATTAGGTAGTGGTATTTTTGCACTTTTTGTTGCTGTTGTGCTGGCAGTATTAGTGCTAAGAAAACCTACAGGTACAAAGAAAATGCAAGCAATTTCTGAGGCTATAAAAGAGGGCGCATCAGCTTATTTGAAGCGACAGTACAAAACAATTACTATAATATCTATTCCAATAATTTTAGCTCTTTGGCATTTCATTGGCATTCCAGCTGCAATTTCTTTTGTTATTGGTGCTGTTAGTTCTGCGGCTGCAGGCTTTATTGGAATGACTCTTGCAGTACGCTCAAACGTGCGAACTGCTGCTGTTGCACAAAATGGAATTCTAGATGCTTTGAAGACAGCATTTAAAGGTGGCGCGGTTACTGGTATGGCTGTCGTTGGACTGGGTTTGTTAAGCCTAACATTACTTTATGATTATTATCAAAGCATAAGTTTAATTGTCGGATATGGCTTTGGCGCATCTTTGATAAGCTTATTTGCAAGAGTTGGAGGTGGAATTTATACAAAAGCAGCAGATGTTGGAGCAGATCTTGTAGGAAAAGTTGAGAAAGGAATACCTGAAGATGATCCAAGAAATCCAGCCGTTATTGCAGACAATGTTGGAGATAATGTTGGTGATTGTGCTGGCATGGCTGCTGATGTTTTCGAAAGTTATGTTGTTACTGCTCTTGCAGCAATGCTTTTAGGAACACAAATCCAAAATGGAATTTGGTTGCCTTTAATATTTTATGCTATTGGAGTTTTGGGTTCAGCAATTGCAATACCTTTTGTAAGAGCAAAAGCAAAACCAATGGCGGGCTTAACAAAAGGACTAATTGTTGGAGGCGTAATAACTACTATTTTGGCTTTCTTTGCAACAATTTACTTTGCAACACTTAACATCTTTTTTGCTTTCTTAACAGGTCTAATCGTAACTTTACTAATCAATCTCCTAACATATTATTACACAGATTATAACAAGCCTCCTGTCCATTATGTTGCAAATTCAGCAAAAACAGGTGCAGGTACAAATGTAATTGCCGGCCTTGCAGTTGGTTTAAGGGCAGCATTTCTGCCTTCACTAGTGGTTTGTGCTGCAATTCTTATTTCTTACTTATTTGCAGGCGTTTATGGCATTGCAATATCTGCGGTTGGCTTGCTAAGCATAACTGGACTAGTCTTGGCAATAGATAGCTACGGTCCTATTTCGGACAATGCTGGCGGCATAGCTGAAATGGCCGGCCTGCCAGAAAAAACACGAAAAGTTACTGATGTTTTGGATGCAGCGGGCAACACAACTAAAGCAACAACAAAAGGAGTTGCAATTGCTTCTGCAGCTCTCGCTGCTTTGGCACTTTTTGTAGCTTTTGCAAAAGAAGTCAACCTTAAAAGCATTGATATTTTATCTCCTGCTGTTGTCATCGGCTTACTGCTTGGCGGCGCAATTCCATTCTTATTTAGCAGCTCACTCGTTGCTGCTGTTGGAAAAACTGCATCTTCAATTGTTGAAGAGGTACGAAGGCAGTGGAAAGAAATCAAAGGCATTGCCACAGGTAAAGCTAAGCCAGAGTATGGCAAATGCGTAGATATTTGCACAAAATCTGCGCTAAAAGAAATGGTCGGACCAGGACTTTTGGCCGTGTTTGCACCATTAGCAGTTGGCTTTTTGCTAGGGCCTGCAGCACTTGGCGGTCTTCTTGCAGGTTCGATCATAACAGGCTTCCTTTTGGCACTACACATGGCAACTGCGGGTGCAGCATGGGATAATGCTAAAAAGTGGATAGAGACTGGGCAACTCGGTGGTAAAGGCAGCGATGCGCACAAAGCAGCTGTTGTTGGAGATACAGTTGGAGATGTTTACAAAGATACTTCTGGACCTGCATTGAATGCGCTAATCAAAGTAATGAACACAATAAGCATTGTTTTTGCCACTGCAATTTTAGCCTACGGGCTAAAATTGTTTTAATTTTTTAATTTAATTTTTAGTTTTTAAAATTTTCAAAAAAATTTATTTTTCAATAAGCTAAATAATTAATTTTAAAAAGAACTTTTATCATTTAAAGCTATGGAAATTAATTGGCAAACTATTGAAACTAAATGGCAAGAAGCTTGGGAGAAAGCAAAGCTAGGTGTTGCTAAAGTAATTAAAAGCAAGCCAAAGTTTTTTTGCATTTTTGCATATCCTGGCGTTTCTGGCTATCTTCATGTAGGGCATATGAAAGGATATACTTATACAGATATAATTGCTAGGTATAAAAGAGCAAGAGGCTTTAACGTGCTGTTTCCAGTCGGAATACACGCTTCTGGAAACATTGCTGTTGCTTTTGCACATAAAGTTCAAAGAGGAGATAAAGATTGGATAGATTACTTAAAAAGAAATGGTGCCACAGATGAAGATATAAAACATATGATTGATCCTAAAGAAGTTGTAAGTTATTTTACAAAAGTTTATATTAACTATTGGAAAAAGTTTGGCTTTATTTGTGATTGGAACAGAATAATTTGTACAACTTGGCCGGATTACAAACAATTTATGGCTTGGCAGTTTAAAAAGCTCAAGCAAGCAGAACTTTTAACGCAGGGCCCATACTATGCAACTTTTTGCCCAATACACGGTCCTGTTGCTGTAGATCCTTCTGAAACAGATATTTCAAAAGGCGGTAATGCAGAAAAGCTCGAGTATACTTTGGTAAAATTTAGATTTGGAGATTATTATCTCGTTGCTGCAACTTTAAGACCTGAAACTATTTTTGGACTAACAAACATTTGGATAAATCCAGAAATAAATTATGAAAAGATAAGAGTTGGACGCGAGATTTGGATTGTAAGTCACGAATGCGGAGAAAAGCTAGCACAACAAAAAGATGAAGTTGGATTTGTTGGAAAAGTAAAATCAGAAGAGCTTTTAGGAAAAACTGCTTTTGCCCCGACAATAAACAGAGAAGTTCCAATACTTCCTTCAAAATTTGTCAAAGCAGATGTTGGTACTGGCGTTGTTATGTCTGTACCATCAGATGCGCCCTATGACTGGATAGCACTTAAAGAATTAATAGAAAGTGGCGAAGCAAAAAAATACGGAGCTGAAAAATTAAAACCAATTTCAATTATAACTGTACCTGGTTACGGCGAATTTCCTGCAAAAGAAATTTGTGAAAGGGCTAAAATTGTGAGCTCTGAAGATCCTTTACTCGAAGATGTGACTAAAGAAATCTATGCTGCCGAATTCCACAATGGCGTGATGAAAAATATTGCTGGAGAATACTCTGGCATGCTTTGCAGTCAAGCCAAAGAGAAAATAAAATCTGATTTAATTTCTAAAAGATTGGGAGAGTTGTTTTATGATTTATCCGAAGAGGTGCTATGTCGCTGTGGTGCAAAAGTTTTTGTGAAAAAAATCTTAGACCAATGGTTTATACGCTATTCTGATAAAAAATTAAAAGACACAGCCAAAGCTTATGTTGAAAAAATGTTTATTTTGCCAAAAGATTTTAAAAACAATTTACCAAAAATTATTGATTGGTATCAAGACAGGCCTTGCGCAAGGCAAGGAACTTGGATTGGTTCTGAATTAGTTTTTGATCCGCACTGGATAATCGAGCCTATCTCGGATTCTACATTATATCCAATGATGTATATAATTGCAAAATGGACAAACGCTGGTAAACTTAAGCCAGAAGATTTAACAGAAGATTTTTTTGATTACGTCTTTTTAGGAAAAGGCGAACCTAAAAAAGCTATTTGGAAGAAAATTAAAGAAGAATTTGATTATTGGTATCCGTTAGATATGAATTTTGGTGGTAAAGAGCATCAAACAGTACATTTCCCAGTATTTATTTTCAATCATATTGCGATCTTAAGACCAGAACATTGGCCAAAAGGAATATTCAGTTATTGGTGGATTACTGGCAAAGGAGGAAAAATTTCTAAATCAAAAGGTGGCGCGCAACCAATACCTCATTTAGTAGAAAAATACGGTGCAGATAGCTTAAGACTTTACTATGCGCACAGCGTTTCTGCATTCGAAGATACAGAATGGGATGAAAACAAAGTTATTAGCTATGAAAAACATCTAAAAGAATTTTTTGGACTTGTAAATAACATATTAAAACTTGCTAACAAGAAATCCTCTTTAGATGCTTGGTTAAATTCTTGCTGGAATTCTAAACTAAAGCTTGCAACGCAAGCCATGGAAAATTATGAATTTAGAGATGCAGCCAATTTGCTTCTTTTTGAATTTGTTAAAGATGTGCAGTGGTATTTAAAAAGAGGTGGATCTAATAAAGCATTGGCAAAAAAAGTTTTGGATAGCTGGCTAAGGACAATAGCTCCTTTTGTACCGCATGTTGCAGAAGAGCTTTGGCACACAATAGGAAAAAAATCATTGGTTTCTGCACAAATTTGGCCAAAAGTTGAAGAAAAAGCAATTTCGCCAGAAGCTGAAACTCGAGAAGAGAATGTAAAAAAACTTCTTGAAGACATTGCACAAGTAATTAAATTGGCTAAAAAAGAAGCTAAGAAATTATATATTTATGCCATACCTTCTGAAGTAAAGATGTATGCAGAACTTGTGCCATTTTTAGCAAAAGAGTTTGGCTTAGAAGTAAACATTTTTGCCAACAACGATCCAAATAAATATGATCCACAAAACAAAGCTGGCAAAGCAAAACCAGCCAAACCTGGACTTTATATAGAATGACTTTATATGACTTTATATCAATTTTATATACGACTTTATATCAAATAACTTTATATCAAATAAATATATTGTATATCAAATAAATGCCTCGGGTGTGGATTGAACACACGACCTTTCCCTTACCAAGGGAACGCTCTGCCACTGAGCTACCGAGGCATTTGTTCAATTGTTTATTACACACATTAACTTTATCATTTATCTTAAAAACTTTTTCAAACTTTTGCTAAAAAGATTTTTAAAATAAAAGATCAAATAAAAATTATGACTAAAACAAATACAAAAAAGGATGAAACTAATTTTGAAAGATTAAAACGAGAATATGAAAAATTAAGAAAAAAATACAATTTGCCTAAATTTGATGAAATTAACAAAGAATTTGAAATTTGGAATATAAAATCTGATTCTTACATAATAAGAGAAATAAGAAGACGCGTGTTAGAAAGAATTGATTTTATAGCGAGTTACTTATTGCCAATTTTGAATCCACGCGAGACCTCGCTGTGGGATTATATGAAAGTAAAAGCATTTCCAAAAGAAGATTTTGAACCGCTTTTAAAATTTTATCAAAAGCTCACAACATTAGAACACGAAGGCCTTACAACACTTTACGAATCTGAAAAAAGTGAAGTTGAATTTATAAAAAAAGTTTGGGAAGAATGGCCAGATATTAAAAATACAACTTTAAAATTTTTGAAAAAAATAAAAAAAGGTTTGGAAGAAATAGAGAAAGAAGACGTTCGAACTTCTTTCGAAAAATATTTCCAATAATGGTACTCGTATTAGGAATTATTGGACGAATTGGAGCTGGAAAAGATGTTGCTACACAATATTTAGTCGAAAAGTATGGTTTTAAAGAAATACATATGGGAAACTTAGTAAGGGAAGAATTGAAAGAATTGGGTATAGTTGAAAGCAGGGAAAATTTACAAAAGTATAGTAGAGAAAGAACAGAACAATTTGGTAAAGATTATTGGGCAAAAAAAGTTGTACAAAAAATTAAAGAACTTAGCAAAGCTGGCGAAAGCAAATTTGTTATTAATGGAATTAGAAGACTTGAAGAAGTTGAACTACCTAAAAAAGAATTTCGAGAAGAGTTCAAGCTTTTGCTAATCGAAGCTAGTCCAGAAATAAGATTTGCCAGATTGCAAGAAAGAAAGCGTCCAGGCGACCCAACAAATTTTGAAGCTTTTTTGGCACAAGAACAGGCAGAATTAAAATTATATGATTTTGAAAAAATAGAAAGCTTTGCAGATTTTAGAATAAAAAATGAACAAGATATAAATTATTTATATTTTGAATTAGATAAATTAGTCAAAAATTTGGGGCCGTAGTCTAGCTTGGTAGGACTCACCCTTGGGGTGGGTGAAACCCAGGTTCAAAAGGTTCTGAAAATCCTGGCGGCCCCATTTTAATTTTAAGAATTTTTCTTCCTAAGAATAATTTTTACTTTCATTTACATAGAAACTCGGTTTTTATCCCAATCGAGTCTACTAAGCGAATAATTATCTTGATAGTTGTTATGTCTAATCGTTTAGCGCACTGTTATTCAAAAACAGTCGTATAGGAGAAATAGCAAGGTGTAATGTTTCACCGTACGCTCAAGAACTTCTTGCGACGTAGTTACCAGGATACTGCTGCTAATTGGGCTAAAAAAGCTGAAGCGTAGGAATTGGACTTTTGGCAGCCCTTTTAGCTCTGGCGATAAGCATTTCAAGCATTTTAACCCTTTTTGGCAGCTCTTCTTTTGCAAGTATGACTTTTTTATCGCAGCAATAACGATGGCAGCCTTGCTAAAAGATCAACAAAAACGAACCGATCTATTCTGAGCACATCATAAGCCCACAAAGTTGTTAAATCGATTTTCCTTCTAACAAATTAATTAGTTTAACCAAGCAAACGATTCAGCTTTTCCCTTTAAGCCTGGTGAAAAAGTTAAAGTCATAATAAAAGGGGATAAGCTAGTAGTAGAGAAATAAATTTAGAACTCTGTTAAGTGGTTGTAAGTTCTTTTAGCTTTTTCTCTAATTTTTCAAATATTTCTTTTATCTCTTCAACAACCTTAGAATCAGAAAAAATTATTGGATTAAGATTAACGATAGAACTTATAATTTTTTTGTCGTATGAAATTTTTCCTAAAAATTTTTCTTTAAACAATCTTTCAATCTTTTTTGCAAGCTTAGCATTTATATCCCATTTGTTGATAACAATTCCATAAGGAACTTGAAAATAGTTAACAATTCCTAAAATTCTTTTCAAATCAGAAAATCCAGAGGGCGTGGGTTCAGTTACCAATATTGCATAGTCTGTTCCTCTTACGCTAGCTATAACAGGGCAGCCAATTCCAGCAGGAGAATCAAAAATTGCAACATCATAACTAAATTCTTCTACTCTTCTTTTTAATTCTTCTACTATTTTTCCAGAGCCAGTTTCTCCAGGATAAAGCTTTCCAGAAATTAGAGGAAATTCGTATTTCGTCTTATTTATCCTTATTTCTCCATTATTCACCGCTTTAATTTTGATTGCATTTGTGGGACAAACTAATTCACAAGCACCACAACCTTCGCATAAAAAAGGATTAACCTCAAAAACCTCTCTTTTTTCAATAGCTTTGAAATTGCATATCTTTTCGCATTTTCCGCATTGAATGCATTTTTCTTTTATGATGAAAGCCTTTTCAGAAGTTGAAATTTTCTCTCTAAATTCATACTCAGTTATTCCTAGCCATAATCCTAGATTAGGAGCATCTACATCACAATCACATGCAACAATTTTTTTCTTTTTCGAATACATTAATGCAATGGTAGAAGCAAGCATACTTTTTCCCACCCCGCCTTTTCCAGAAGCTACTACTATCTTCATATCAAATCACTATTTTTTCCAAATTTCCTGTACAATAAGCCTTAATTAACTCTTCTGAATAGGGTATCTCTATAGAAATCTTTGATTTAAATTTTCTTGCTATTTTTTCTATTTCCTTTTTATTTCCAACATCTGCTTTATTCAGAACGATCTCAGCTTGAAGGTTCAATTTTTTTGTGAGCTCAAGTATAACTCCAAGATCATAAGCTCCTAAAGGCGTTGGTTCAGTCACAGCATAAACCTTATCGCTATTTAATAAAGCTTGAATTACATTGCAATGTGTGCCTGGTGAAGTATCGATAATTAAATAATCTGCACCAATTTTTTTCGCGAACTTTATTGCTCTTTCTTTCACTTCTTTTACTATTGGTCCAGTTTCAGATATCCCAACTTTTGATTTTCCTGTAATAAGCCAAAAATTGTTTTTTATTTTGTTAACAAAAAATTTGCCTGCAACTTCTTTTTTTCTATTTATTGCTTTATTCGGGCAAGAAATCCAACATGCTCCACAGCTTATGCATAAATCAAGAATAAACTTTGGGTAATTATTTTTAACCCAAAATATTGCATGCTCTCTACAAACTTCGGAGCATAAACCACATTTCTTGCATTTTTCTTCATTCAACTTAGGAAATTCTTGATATATTGGTTTAGGGTTCTTCAACCTTTGATTCAAAATCAAGTAATCGTTTGGGCATTCAACATCACAATCGCACAATACTACTCTTTTACTTTGCTTAGCTAGTTTAAAGGCTAAAAAAATTGCAAAAGTGGATTTTCCTACTCCACCCTTAACTCCTGTTGATACAATAATTTTCATGAATTCATCTTTTTAAGATAGAAGAGATCATGAAAAATATAGCATTTACTAAAATAATTAAAACCCCTGCTGACGAATTATAAAACTGAGAAATGAAAATTCCTAAAACGCAACTCAAACTTCCAAGAATAATTGCAAGTAAAGAATACTCACGAAGATTTCTGCTCAAATTTCTAGAGGCAGCAGCTGGTATAGCTACTATCGCAGCAGTTAGCAAACCACCAACTATCTTTACACCTAAAGCAACAATAATAGCAATCAAAGCTAAATAAATGAAATTATATTTTTTAACATCTATTCCTTGAATTTTTGCCAAATCTTCTGAAATGTTAATCAGAACAATTTTTGAATAGGATTTTTTTAAGATTAAAAAAACTAGAAGCGACAGAATTAAGGAAAAAATCATGTCTTCAAACCCAACTCTAGAAATATCTCCAACTAATGCAGCTTCTGCTTGCTCTACAGGCAGAAACAAAAATGCTATTGCTACGCCAGTAGCAAAAACTACTGCTGTCAAGGCTTCCATAGGAAGCTTAGTTCTCATTTCAAAAAGCCAAATTAAAACTATTCCCAAAACAACAAAAGGAAAAGCTCCTAAGGTTATATCAAAACCATAGAGCAAAGCTAAAGCTATTCCCGGTAGAGTTAAATGCCCTAATGGACCAGCAACCAGAGACATTTTTCTGCCCAACATTAAAGTTCCTAAGTATGCTGCTGCGCTAGCGATGCAAATTCCGGTGATTAAACTAAAAATGTTTATCATGCTAATCATGCCTGTGTTCATAAATTTTTATTTTTCCTCCATAAAGTTTTGCAAGGGTTTGCGCATCAAGATTTTTTGCTTTACCAAAGCAAAGCATCCTTTTGTTCAAACAAAGACAACTAGAAGCAAACTTATAAACAACACTTAAGTCATGAGTAACTAACAAAATAGTTAAATTCTTCTCTTTTCTCAATTTTTCTAAAAAAGTGTAAATAGTTTCTTCAGCACCGATATCTATTCCAGCTGTAGGCTCATCAAAAAGCAAAACTTGAGGTTCATCAATAAGAGCAAAAGCAATTAGTATTCTTTGGAATTGACCTGAAGACAAATCCCCAATTTTTTTCTTTAAAATGTTTTGATCTTTTATTCCAACCGAAAATAAAACTTTCTTAATTTTTTCTTTAGCTTCTTTTAGCTTGAAAAATTCTTCAACACCTAAAGGTATGTCTTTGATAAAAGGCAACCTTTGAGGAACATAACCAATTTTAACATTTTCTTTCCACTTTATTTCTCCTTCATGTGGAAACAATCCTAATAAAGTTTTAAGCAGTACAGTTTTACCTGCACCGTTCGGGCCCAAAATTGTTAGTACATCACCTTTTCTTACTTGAAAGTTTAGGTTCTCAAGAACTAGTTCTCCGTCTAATCTAACAGTTAAGTTTCTTACATCTAAAATCAATTCGCCTTTCATATTCTTTTTATAAATTACTCTGTTGCTATCTTCTTCCTCTACCAAGGCCCATTCCTCTCCCAGGTCCAAAGCCAGGCATAGTAGGTGCTCTTGTTTCTTTTAATTCACCTTTCATATATCTTTGAATAGCATCTCTAACAGAAATTCCATAAACACCAGTTACGATTTTTATACCAGTTCCAGATAGAACGCTAAATGCATTAGGTCCTATGTTGCCACTAATTAACACTTCTACCCCTTTGCTTGCTACTAGTTGTGCTGCTTGAATCCCAGCACCACCAATTGCAGTTGTGGCAGGATTTTGTATCGATTCCGAGCTTTTAATCTCATTTTTTTCTACATCTACTATTATAAAGTAAGCACACCTACCAAATCTTGGATCTACCATAGCATCCAGACTACTAGCGGTGGCAGATACAGCTATCTTCATTTATTCACCTCCTATTAATTTCTTCAATTCTTCAAGCCTTTTCTTTATAGATTCTATCTCTTCCTCTAATGCTTTTTTATCTTCCTCTAATGCTTTTTTATCTTCCTCTAAAGCCTTTATCTCTTGTTCCAAGAATTGAATCTCTTGCTCTTTTGTCATTTGTGGTTGAAATTGTATCGGAGTTACAGGCATTTGCACTGAAGGTTGTGTTGCAGTTTGCGAAGCTAATACTGGTTCTTGTGGTGTCCATGATACTGGCCCATATATACCAGACCACCACCATCTAGGCATCCAAGGAAACCATCTGCAAAATCCAAAAGGATTTCCTCTGCCGAAAGCAGGATAACCAAATCCAGCTCTCATCCATCCTGGCATTCCTGTTGCATAATACATCCACCTAAGACCTCTTCCCCATAGCACCTATTTCACCTCCTATAATTTTGTGCTTTTGCACATATTAATTATGCGCATATGCAAATATTTAAATCTTTTGGTTACTAT